>JAGXII010000090.1 GCA_024635735.1 Christiangramia sp.
AAGGAAGGTTTATGTGCATGCTTTGCACATTGCTCCACCCATGTCCCTTGCAGTCAAAAATGCGGTTATAAAGAGAATAAATCTGGTTGTAATGGTGTTTCCAGAGTTGAGTCTCGGTATGTGGATCCATTAAAGGGTGCGCTGCTGTGGGCAATAAGATGGTATCAAATTCGGCAAGCAGCTCGTTGATTTCTTTTACATTTAGGTGAAAAAGAATATCCAGACCATTTAGCGTTTCCGCAGGTCCGTTTGTTTTAATTTCCACCACATGAGCCACCAGTTCATTGCTCCATTCTATCTTACCATTAGCAACATCTGAGGTTATTTCACCATTCTTTTTTGTAAGAAGCTTGTCTACAATGGGATTTACTTTATAATCTAGCTTGTTTACAAGCATGTATTCCAGTTCGATCCCGTAAACTTCAAAAAAATGATATGACATATTATTTGTTTTCTAAACGGTTCTTAAGTGCAGTTAAAATATCCGTATAAATTTTATCCCCGTAATAAGCGTCCTCTACTCCGGCATCAATGTTTGGATTATCATTAATTTCAATAACTAAAGGCTTACCGTTTACTTCCTTGATATCAATTCCAAACAATCCCTTCCCCATTAATTTAGCAGCCTTAACTGCATTTTTGATGATATTTTTAGGCACTTCTTCTATTGGCAAACAATCGGCATTCCCATCTTGATCATCCTTCTTTTTAGCATCCCAGTTATAGATTTGCCAGTGTCCTTTCGCCATATAGTAACGGCAGGCATAAAAGGGCTCGCCATCAAGAATGCCAATTCTCCAGTCATAATCTGAAGGAGAGAATTCCTGGGCAATAATTAGTTCCGATTTTTTAAGCATACCTGATACCAGATCCTGATACTCCTTTTCCGTAGTCGCCTTTTTTACACCAAATGAAAATGTAGAATCGGGAGATTTTAAAACCACCGGAAGGCCTGTAATTTCCAGTACCTGATTTTTATTGTCTTTATGAATAATAACCGTTTTGGGAGTTGGGATTCCTGCATTGATCATCGCTTCGGCCATAAATACTTTATTGCAACACTTCAAAATAGCATCGGGATAATCAATAATCGCGATATCTTCCTGCTGCGCCTTTCGGGCAAAGGCGTAAGCGTCATTATTAACTTCAGTACTCTGTCGTATAAATAAGGCGTCAAAAGCTGAAAGCCTGGAAAGGTCTTTAGGACCAACAATTTCAGTATAAAAACCCATCTTTTCAGCAACTTCAATAAACTTTTTAATGGCTTTTGGATTGCTTGGAGGCGCTACATCATCTGGCTGAACAAGAATGGCAAGGTCGTATTCAGAACTATTTGGCCTTGGAGTATCATACCTTTTTTTGGCGAAATATTGTTCGGCGAAAGCCAGCATACTATCCATATGTTCTGAAGGAATTTCGGCTTCTGAAATAGCTTTGATGCTTTTAATATTCCATCTTGTGCTGAAATTAAATTTTACCCTCAAAAAAGGAATCTGGAAATGCCTGAAAAACATAGCACTCAGTTCCCGGTATTTTGCCGCAACGTTCTGCCCGAAATATATACTAAGAGTAAACTCCTGAGATTTGATATTCTTGAGAGATTGTTGAATAAGATCATCAAATTCTTCTGAAACAATTTTCACCAGTTTTGGCTCCCCGAGATCCACAATATTTTTGACCGTAGGAATGGCTAAATGTCCCCGTGCTTCTGCAAGTAAAGACACATAATAACCTTTAGACTGATAGGAATAATCCTTACACAGGTTAAATATCCTCGCCTTTTTGATTTTAGAAAATTCGGGATTGGTAAGATATTCCCGGGACGAAATAATTTTCACATGTTCAGATGGAATTGTCCAGGTTTCAGGCTGATTAACTACAATATATTTATTCATTCAAAGGATGAAATTTTATTCAAAAGTAAATTAAATACCAATCAGTTTTTAGAAAAACGAATCAGCTTAAATTATAATTCATAAATTCATGCCTTAAACTAAATATCTCATATAACATGAATTTAAAACTTACAGGAATCATACTATTTTCGGCGGTTTATCTGGCCGGAGCCCAAACAGATTCTGAAATCATGAAAAAAGCAAAACGCATTCACGAAAAAGTTATCACTATTGATACCCATAACGACATTGATGTCGATAATTTTTCTAAAGATAAGAACTATACGATGGATCTCGATACTCAGGTTAATATTCCTAAAATGATTGAAGGAGGAATGGATGTTACCTGGCTTATCGTTTATACAGATCAAAAGGAGTTGAATGAAGCCGGATACAAAGCGGCTTATAAAAATGCCATCGCAAAATTTGAAGCTATTCACAGGTTAACCGAAGAAATAGCGCCAGATCAAATAGGGCTTGCAACAAATTCCAGGGAAGTACGAAAACTGGTAGCTGAAGGAAAAAAGGTAGCGATGATTGGGGTGGAAAATGCTTATCCTATTGGGGAAGATCTAAGCCGAATCCAGGAATTTTATGATCGCGGAGCTAGATATATGTCGCTTTCTCATAATGGTCACAGCCAGTTGAGTGATTCTAATACAGGAGAAGAAAACGATGAATGGTTGCATCACGGTCTAAGCGACCTTGGAAAAAAGGCAATCGTAGAAATGAATAAATGCGGGATCATGATAGATGTATCACATCCCAGCAAAGAGGCTATCAAACAAATGTTCGAGCTTTCAAAAGCTCCTCTAATCGCTTCGCATTCCTCTGCGCGCGCACTCTGCAATCACAGTCGAAATCTTGACGATGAGCTTCTCGAGCTTTTTAAAGAACATGGCGGAGTAGTTCAAACGGTGGCTTTTAGTTCCTACCTTAATACCGAAAAGCATAATGCGTTTAATGCGGCCAGAGAAAATATTTACAAAAAGAAAGCTGAAGAAATGAATTATGAAATTCCTCCAAGAGATAGCATCCGGAACATGGATCAGGAGTCTAAAAAGGAATTTTATAAAAAAATTGCCGAAATCAGAAAAGCAACTGCCAGTGAAGTTGAGGCCTTAAAGAAAGAGGTTAGCCCGGTTAGTGTTTCAGATTTTGTAGATCATATAGATTACCTGATAAAAAAGATTGGAATCGACCACGTTGGAATTAGTTCAGATTTTGACGGTGGTGGCGGAATTGAAGGATGGAATGACGCTTCAGAAAGCCTTAATGTGACTGTGGAACTTGTGAAACGCGGTTATACGGAGGAAGAAATTGCCAAATTATGGGGTGAAAATCTACTCAGAGTACTGGATGAAGTCCAGGCAGTAGCGAAAAATATGCAAAAAGCCTAATTAAGGGTAATTTCAATAATATTGGGAGCTATACCTCCTTTTCCTTCATTAGAAATAAATATCCTGCCGGAAGGACTAAAACAGATTCCTTCCGGTTGGAAAAAATCGGCAGGATTGAGCATATGCATTTTTTTGATCCTCCCGTTGCTGCCCAGGACAAGAATTTTGGGAACTTCAGCATCCAGAACAAATAAATCTCCCGTTACAGGATTATATTCAATATCTGAAGGGCGTAAAAGCATTCTGGGATTTCCCGTATGTAATATTTCGAATATTGAATCCTTATAGTTGACCTTAATAGTTGGATCCCTGTCTAATTCCCGCGAAGCAGGGTTATATGTGTAAAAAGATCTGTAATCTCCCTCATCTCCTTTAAGGTTTCGATCTTTAACGGCAATCAGAATATTCCCATCCGGTTTTGCTGCAATACCTTCAATATTATTCCGATATGTAAAATTCATTTCAAAGGTATCGGTATCTTTTTTATTAATCTCATCCCTTTTTGTCCTGAATAAAGTTCCACCGCTTTCGGCTACCCAAAGATCCTTGTTCTTTAAAGTAAGTGCTTCATAATCTCCTGCGGAAGCAAATGGAGACTGACTGATAATTTTTGAAGACATGATATCATACTTGAAAATAATCCCATCTTCATCCTGCACACAGGCGATGATACCATCCCCTACCCATGCGATTCCGGAAATTTCATCAAGTACAGGAGGCAGTTCCCATTTCTTTACAATCTTATAAGTCTGGTCTGCAGGATCAAAATCATAGTCATATTTTTCATAAATGCCATATATGAATCCAGCTAATATTAATACCACTGCAATTATACCCACTGCCCATCTGGTCATAAAATTTTTATTTAATTCATTTAAAATTACGGGAATCACATAGGGCCTCAAAAAGATTAACAATAATTTGAATTTAAAAGGCTTAGTTGCATTCCTCTTAAAATACTGAAAAACAGCATGAATTGTTAAAATAAAGTTAAATCACTACCTTTTAATACATAGTACTGTAACACATTATTTTTATCGTCGTCTATTAGATAAAGACATCAATTAAAAATCATCAATTATGAAAACTTCAAACTTAAATCAAAACAGTCATTCATTTATGAACCAAACCAGTACCGGACTAAGCAGCTGGGCAGGGAAAAGACGTTACGCTTAGGTCATCATTTTTAAAATCATTCATCAATCATGAGAACCTTAGATAGTATTATTCAGGATTTTGGGAAGAGTAAAGAAGGGGGCATTTCACACAGAAGACCTTTTCTTAATCTTAAGAACATTAACGGGCGCTATACCTGGAACGAGAGGCAGTGCTTCGCTTAGAAAAGCATCATTAATTCATTAAATTCATCAATCATGACAGCCTTATCAAACATCATTCAGAGCTTTGGCTCCAGCAGAGATGGAGATCTCACTCATCGAAGGACATTCCTGAATATTAAAAGCGATACCGGAAGAATAAGCTGGTATAACCGAAGACATTACGTATAGTAAACCAAAAAATATAACACATGAAGACAATTAGAACCTAGCCGGTAAACCTGTGTTTACCGGCTATAATTTTTGGTTAAAAAAGATTAAAATTAGCTTAAAATTTAAGGTCTTAGTTGAAACATTTGTTTATTTGCCGGAATTACTTTCTGCAAATGTTTTCTAAAATAAAAAAGCACCCCAAATTAAAATGGGCACTTATAATATTAGTGAGTTTAATAACTCTCTTCCTTTTATTTTTTTCAAGCATATATTTTGGATTGTGGGGGAAAATCCCTGATGAAAAAGAACTTAGTGAGCTTCAGCAAAATAAAGCTACACAGGTACTTGCCGATAATGGGAAACTTCTTGGTAAATTTTATATTTTCGACCGCCAGCCTATAGGTTTTGAACAACTTCCCTCCTATTTAATTGA
This sequence comes from Christiangramia sp., assembly GCA_024635735.1. Taxonomy (GTDB): domain Bacteria; phylum Bacteroidota; class Bacteroidia; order Flavobacteriales; family Flavobacteriaceae; genus Christiangramia. The sequence goes on from JAGXII010000090.1 coordinate 5,219, forward strand.
AGCCCTAATCGCTACCGAAGATGCACGCTTTTACGAGCACGACGGTATTGATAATCGCAGTTTAATGCGGGTATTCTTTAAATCCATATTACTTCAGGATGAATCTGCCGGTGGTGGTAGTACTATTACTCTTCAACTTGCCAAGAATATCTATGGCAGGCGTGATTTTGGGGCCTTTGGAATTGTGATTAATAAAATGCAGGAAGCGGTCATAGCGAAACGTCTCGAAGATATTTATACCAAAGAGGAAATTATTGAACTCTATTTTAATACCGTTCCCTTTAGCGATAATACATATGGAATAGAAAGCGCCTCTCTGAAATTTTTCAATAAACATACCTCAGACCTAAGTCTGGATGAAGCCGCAGTGCTAGTGGGAATGCTTAAAGCCAGCCATTATTTTAATCCCCGGGTATTTCCCGAGCGAAGTAGGTTACGCCGCGACGTGGTTCTTATGCAAATGGCGAAATATGGGTATCTCGCTAATGAAGAGGCTCAGGCTGCGAAATTAACACCAATGGTTCTGGATTATAAAAATTACAGTCCTAATAAAGGAATAGCACCATACTTCAGAGAAGAAGTTAGAAAATATGTAAGCAGTTTACTGGATACCCTTAAAAATAAGGAAGGTAAAAAATATAATATTTACAGGGATGGCCTTATTGTTCATACAACCCTGAATTATGATTTACAGCAAATGGCTGAAAAAGCGGTTGTGGAGCATCTTAAAGAATTACAGCTACAACATGAGAAATCTTATGGTAATTCGGCTCCATGGATTAAAAACCAGAAAATTCTTTTAGAGGCTGCCAGAAGAACACCTCATTATCAAAAACTTCAGAAAGAAGGATTGACAGAAGAACAAATCCTTGAAAAATTCAAAGAAAAACATCCTACAGAACTATTTGAATATGAAGGCTCGGAAACCAGGAACGTAAGTACTCTGGATAGCATTTCCCATTATTTGAAATTTCTAAATTCCGGTTTACTTGCTTTAGACCCCGAAAATGGCTCGATTCGCGCCTGGGTGGGAGGTGTAGATTTTAGATATTTCAAATACGATCATGTTTCCCAGAGTAAAAGACAGGTTGGCTCTACCTTTAAGCCTGTTGTTTATACCGCTGCTCTTGAAAACGGAATGGATCCTTGTACCTATTTTTCGGTACGGGAAGTTACTTATGAGGATGGCTGGACTCCTTCCAATTCATCTTCTGAAGGTGATGATCCGTTTATGAATTACAATCTCAAAACAGCTTTGAGCCATTCCATTAATACGATCGCTGTAAAGGTTCTTATGCAAACAGGTATCGACAATGTGATAAACGAAGCCCGAAGCATGGGAATAGAGTCTAAATTACCTGCGGTGCCTTCTATAGCTCTTGGAACAGCATCCTTAAGCGTGGAAGAACTTGCCACAGCGTACACTAGTTTTGTAAACCATGGCCACTACTCTACTCCTTATTTTATTACCAGGATCGAAGATGGAAACGGGAATCTACTGGCAGAATTAAAACCAAAGGTTTCTGAAAAGAAAGCTTTTTCTGAAGATACCCGAAAGATCATGATCAATATGATGCAGGCAACTGTAAATGAAGGAACCGCAGTGAGATTAAGAAGCCGCTATGGTTTGAGAAATGATATCGCGGGAAAAACCGGAACTACTCAGGATAACAGGGATGGATGGTTTGTAGGTATTTTGCCGGATCTTGTTTGTGTTACCTGGGTAGGTAATGATGATCACCGAATTGGGTTCAGAAACACGGCTATTGGTCAGGGTGCTAATTCAGCGCTGCCGGTATTTGCCATACTTCTTCAGCAAATGAATGATGATCCTGAATTTAATGATATCACCCGGGCCAGATTTGAACCTTTATCACCTGAACTCGCCAAAATGATGGATTGCGAGCCCAAAGAAAGAGATAATTTCCTGGAAAGACTCTTCGGTAAAAAGAATAATCAGGAGTCTACTTCAGAAAAAAAGACGAAAAAGAAAAAAGGCTTTTTCAAGAGACTTTTCGGCAAAAAAGATAAGGAGGATAACTAGAACTCCTTATTGATTTCCATCCTTAACCTTCTTGAATAATCTTCTTCGAGCCACTCTCTGTAATTTTTCGTACTTTTGCTAATACAGTATGAATATTGCCTGATTCTTGAAGCGATATCGTCTTTTAATTCCTTAACCAGCAATCTCGCGTCAAAAACATCCTCACTATTCTCAACACACATTTTTACATGTTGCTCCATAGACCATTCGAGTACCGCCTTAGATTTTAATCCGCGTTTGATAACATCATCATAGGCAGCTTCTATATCAAAAGAAACGTCTTCGGTCTTAGAGAATTTCTCACGAATATCTGGTGGCATCTGGTACTGAAATTCCCTTTCAATCTCATCATCACTAAGCAGATTTTCGAAATAAAAATCCGGTGATCTAAAGATCTGTTTCCAGTCAACAGGCGTACTCCAGTGACCAAAACGAGCCATATTATTTCCAAGGTCAATAACTGTAAACTCTTCTTTGTCTTTTAAAACTCTGGAGCCCCTTCCTATCATTTGAAAATAAAGGGTAAGAGATTTAGTAGCTCTGTTAAGAATAATTGTTTCCACAGTTGGCTCATCAAAGCCCGTAGTTAATATACTTACTGAACTAACTATAGCATCTGGAGTATGCTTGAACCACTTGAGAATATCCTTACGATCTTGCTTACTGGTAGTATTATCCAGATGACGAATTGGAAGTCCGGCACTTTTAAAGGTGTGGTAAACCTCCACCGATGTATTTATACCGTTATTAAAAATAAGTGTTTTCTTTCCTTTGGAACGTTCATAATAAGCATTCAGGAGTTTTTCCTGCATACTGTAGTTTGAATAAAGTTCTTCTGAAGATTTTACAGTATAATCCCCATTCATACCTACCTTTAAATTGGTAAGTCCTACATTGTAACTATAAGTGTTTGCCCGGGCGAGAAAACCTTTTTCAATTAATGATGTAATAGAATCACCCACGATAAGCTCGCGGTAATTATCTTTCATTGGTAGTTTAATATTGGAACTTAAAGGAGTAGCAGTCACACCAAGAATAAAACATTTTTCAAAGAATTTGAAAAGTTTCCTGAAAGAATTGTAGTGAGCTTCATCAATGATCACCAGGCCAATATCCTTTATCTCCAGTTTTTCATCATTAAGCCTGTTGTTCAGCGTTTCCACCATTGCTACGAAACACATGTATTCATCCTGATCGGGAAGCTCTTTTACCTTACTGTTAATGATCTTATTTCTTACACCAAAGCCTGTTAGCATTTTGGAAGTTTGCCTGCACAGCTCAATCCTGTGGGTAAGGATAAGAACTTTCTTATTGGTTCTTTGAATATATTCCCTGGTAATCTGAGAGAAGATCACAGTCTTACCACCGCCAGTGGGAAGCTGGTAAAGTAGGTTGTAACGCTCAGGGTGCTCGTCTATTACCCCAAAAATTTTCTCTATATCTTTCTGCTGATAATCATAAAGTTTTTTGTCTACTTTCTTTTTTTCAATACCAAATGTTTCTACCGCCATAAATTCCTATATAAGTAAGCAATTTTGCAAAAATAAAGGATTTTTAAGCTTTACTCAAAATTAATTGGCAGAATATAGGTTGTTAAATCCTTTCTTCTAAAAATATTTTATTATTAAATTTAATTCCTCAAAATATCGGAATTGTTTTTTACGCTTTTAAAAGACAGTTAACCCATCCCCCGGAAGTTTAATTCATTTAAATCCGGAAATTTGTCTGCATCAAATAATTTATTTACTAAATATAGAAGTTCACTTGCTTCCTGTGAACTTTTTGCTAACCTGGATAATACGCAATGGGATAATTTGCTAGAAGTTTTCCATGAGGAACAGTGGCCAAAGGATTCCTGTATTATTAATTATCAGAAGTTTTTATTTCATTTTTATATTGTCACTTCTGGCAGAATCAAAATGTATCAGGTTGATGAGTTCAGTGTAAAAGAACACACTCTTTTTATTTTATCCAAAGGTGATGTTCTGGACTTGTTTTGCCTGCTCGACGGCTCTGATCATAAAATTTATTATGAATGTCTGGATAATATCAAAGTCCTGGCAGCTCCCATGGATAAAGTTCGCTACTGGTTAAGAAAAAATCCGGATCATTATCAATCTTTTCTTTCTTATACAGCTAAAATAATGAGAACATTGGAAAACAATGTTACTCAATTAATTTTTACAGATATTTCTACCCGTCTTCTCAATTTGATACTAGCCAATATAAATTATGAATCCAAAAAACTGGAACATATAAATGATCTTCCCAATAAAGAAATCGCATATCTTATCGGTTCTACCCGCGCTGTGGTAAACCGTCATCTCCAAAGACTTAAAAAGAAAGGATATATAAAACTATCCCGCAATCAACTGGAAATCAAGAATATCTCTCTCCTTCTCGAAGAACTTCAGAATAATCACATAAAATTTTAAAAAACTAAGGGTATGCTACTTAGGTAGTTTTACTGATCTCATTTATAAATTACCTTGCATGCTTTAATCACTAATTATTCATCAATTAAATTTTTATTATCATGAAAAAGTTCATCACTTTTATTTTCGTAGTGGGATGGGTTTTATGTTCCTATTCTCAAAAAGTTATTCAGTTAGAAGAAACAGAACTAACTTTCGTTCCATCAGCTAAAATGCTTTATAATGATTATGACCAAGGCAAGTTTGTAGTTAAAGAAGCATATGCAAATCAATTTCAAAGGGACGCCATTAAGTTCGTAAAGGAAAACTTTGACGTTTACGGATTTATGCGCGCTAACGATCACAAAGATTATGACTCCTTTATAGTTAGTGTAAAAAGCAGTAAAGGCTATTTAAAAGCTAACTACAATAGAAATGGAGATCTGGTTAGTACATTTCAAAAATTTAATAATATTGTCTTGCCTCTTAATGTTCGCGGTGAGTTTTATACCAAGAGCAAAGGATGGACAATGATTGCCAACCAGTACATTGCAAGAAGCAAAGGAGAAGTAATCAATGATGCAAAGTATATTATTACTTTACAGCAGGGTAATAAAAAAGATAAAATTAAAATCTACCCTAAAAGCAACATAACAGGAGTTGCATCTTTAGATAATTAATTTCATCTGGATCTGGCTGTCTAAATAATATTAGCGTGGTATCTGAAGATTTTCAGAAACAGTGTTAAAATGTAATAGTAGTTAATAAATAAGGTCTCTTGGATCTTTAATCACAAAGTTCGCTATTCAATTTTAGACAGCCTTTTCTAATCAAATAATTCTGAGGAAAGATACCTGTCTCCCCTGTCGCAAACAATACTTACCACAAGTGCGTTTTCCAGTTCATTACATAATTTTACAGCAGCCGCCGCTGCTCCCCCACTACTCATTCCAGCAAAAATACCTTCTTCTTGAGCAAGACGATGGGTCATTTCTACAGCTTCTTTTTCATTAACTTCTATAATCCTATCCACTTTTGCAGGATTGAAAATTTTAGGAAGATAGGCTTCAGGCCATTTTCTTATTCCCGGAATTCTGGCATTATCATCCGGTTGAACACCCACGATCTGAATATCTTTATTTTTTTCTTTTAAATAAGTGGAGGTCCCCATAATGGTACCGGTTGTTCCCATCGAGGAAACAAAATGGGTGATTTTATGTCTTGTGTCATCCCATATTTCGGGACCTGTAGTTTTAAAATGCGCTTTCCAGTTATCTTCATTTCCAAACTGGTTAAGCATAAAATAACCTCCGGTTTCCATTTTTTCCTCGGCATAATCGCGGGAAGCTTCAATACCACCATCGGCATTAGTGAGAGTAACTTTGGCTCCGTATGCACGCATGGTTTGTACTCTTTCAATCGTAGAATTTTCAGGCATTACAAGTTCAATATCAAGCCCGAAAATACCGGCAATCATAGCAAGAGCTATTCCTGTGTTACCGCTGGTAGCCTCAATTAATTTTGTTTCTTTATTGATGTCTCCTCTTTCAAGAGCGCTCTTAATCATATTATATGCCGCACGATCTTTAACGCTCCCTCCCGGGTTCTGTCCTTCGAGTTTAAAATATAATTCTACTCCCGGCTTAACCATGATTCTTTTCGACTTCACCAATGGAGTTTTTCCTACCAGATCTAATATGGAATCATTCATCTATTGCAGTATTTTTAATATTAATTTGAGGATTATGGGATACCATGGAATTATCGGGAACAGACTGGGTTAACCATACGTTCCCACCCACAATACTATTCTTGCCAATAACAGTTTCACCTCCCAGGATGGTAGCATTCGCGTAAATGGTAACATTACTTTTAATAGTGGGATGTCTTTTTACATTTCTGAGATCGCGATTTACATAAAGGGCACCCAGAGTTACCCCCTGATAAAGTTTCACATTATCCTCAATAACCGCCGTTTCCCCTATCACGACTCCGGTAGCATGATCAATAAAGAAGGATTTTCCTATATGTGCGCCTGGGTTTATATCGGTTCCCGTCAATCGATGTGCACATTCGGTCATAAGGCGTGGCACCAATGGTAATCCAAATTTATATAATTCGTGACTTAGCCTGTAGGTGGCGATTGCAAAAAAGCCGGGATAAGAAAGATAAACCTCTTCGATTGAATTTGCAGCAGGGTCATTATCTGCAATGGCCTGTGCATCCAGATTAAGCTTTTTCAAAATACCGGGAAGCATTTTCAAATAATCCTCCCATATATCCTGGCATGGTGAACCTGGCTCCCAGCAAACGAGTTTAGCGAGTACTTCAAAATCTTTTCCTAACTCCTCAAGATTTTCCTTTACCGCTGTTTGATTATCGAAAAGGGTGTAAAATAATTTCCGTATAAAATCTTCAGATTTTTCTTTGATGCCAAAATTTAAATTAGGGAGGTTCTTTTGCTCCTCTATACTTCTTATAATTTCTTTCATTTCCATAGCCAGCTTTATGATTTTCAAATTTACTTAATTAGTAGGAGACCATAAACCAAATTTAAAGGACTAATTTTTATGCGATATGGGGTAAAATATGACGTTAAATTTTTGCCAACGAAAAAACAATCGGAGGCTAACTGCATTAAATTAGAGTGTATTAATAAACCATTCTATGGCACAACCTAAGAAATCTCAAAAAGAGCCTAAAAGTCAGCAAAAGCCGGGTTCTAAGCCAAGACAACAGAGTAAGCCTAAAAAATAATTTTTAGTGTAGATGCTCAGTTTTATGTAGGCCACCTCTAAAGGGTGGCTTTTGTTTTACCTTAGGATTATAATACATTTTAAATCTATCTTAACTCATATTAACAGGATAAATTCTTGAAAACACTCTAATTTAGAGATGTTCAAGCATTTATTCAATTTTATATATGTCAAAAGATGACTCATCAGGCAGCCTTGGCTGGTCCTCCGTTTGGGCTTTAGCTGCCGGCGGAATGGTAGGTGGTGGGATTTATACTGCTCTGGGTGTTGTTGTTTCTGTTTCGGGACAATGGGCCTGGTTAAGTTTCGTAATCAGCGGTATCATAGCCTGTTCAAGTGCATATTCGTATATAGTTCTGGCCAATCAATTTGAAGAAAGCGGCGGTGCATTCATATATTTAAGAGAAGTAAATAAAAAAGGCATCGCAGGAAGTTTATCATGGTTGCTTTTAGTAGGCTATGTTCTTACCATGGCCGTATATGCATTCGCCTTTGGACATTATCTTTCCTTTTCTTTCAATGGAGGTCCGCTAATCACCAGGTTATGCGCGATTGGCATTATGGCGGGTCTTATAAGCCTTAACCTTGCAGGAGTTACTAAAACAAAAAAGGTAGAAATAGCGATTGTGACTTTAAATCTACTCGCCCTCATAGGTCTTGCCATTATTGGATTTTTACATTGGGATACAGTAAAACTGGTTTCAGGAATTGAACCACGACCGCTCTGGAGCGCACCTATAGGTGCAGCCAGTATATTTATGGCCTATGAAGGTTTCCAGCTTCTTACTTATGGATATACCGAGTTGGGCATAATAATGACAAATAGCAAATGAGATGATAAAAGAAAATAAAAAAATGAGTTTCAATGCCACATGGTCAATGGCTGTAGGAGGTATGGTCGGTGGTGGAATTTTTTCAGTTTTAGGGGTAATTATTAGCGTGGCCGGTCAATGGGCCTGGTTAAGTTTTGTTTTAGCAGGACTTATAGCTCTAATATCAGCATTTAGTTATAGTCAATTATCTATTAAATATAAAAAAAGTGGAGGTGCTTTTACTTTTCTAAATGAAATCAATCACGAAGGTATAGCAGGAAGTTTATCATGGGTACTCATTCTTGGATACATTTTGACAATTTCTGTATATGCATTTACAT
>JAGXII010000091.1 GCA_024635735.1 Christiangramia sp.
AGTTAATGGAGTGGGAGGCAAGATCAAGCAATATGAAGTAGCTGTAGATCCTGATGAACTTCGTGCGATTGGCCTTACGATTTCCGATGTTTTTAACGCCCTTGAAAATAATAACCAGAATACAGGAGGCGCCTATATTGAAAAAAATCATCAGGCTAATTTTATTAGAGGCGAAGGTCTGGCGAGAAGTATTAAAGATCTTCAAAAGATTGTAATTACCAATTCTGAAGGGATCCCTATTACTATTGGAGATGTCGCCGAAGTTGGAATTGGAAGTGCGGTACGCTATGGAGCGCTTACGAAGAACGGCGAAGGCGAAGCGGTTGGCGGAATGGTAATGATGCTGAAGGGAGCAAATTCTAATGAAGTTGTTGAAAACGTAAAAGACCGGATTAAACAAATTCAGAAATCATTACCGGAAGGAGTGAGTATCAAATCGTTCCTGGATCGTAGTGAGCTTATTGCCAATACTACCTCTACAGTAAAGGGCAATTTGATCGAAGGTGGATTAATCGTGATCTTTGTTCTGGTTCTACTGCTTGGAAACTGGAGAGGAGGACTCATTGTCGCTTCAACCATACCACTATCCTTATTATTCGCATTTATTTTGATGAATACGTTTGACGTTTGGGCTAATCTTATGAGCCTCGGTGCGATCGACTTTGGGATTATTGTAGATGGAGCTGTAATAATCCTGGAAAGTACAGTTTTCATTCTTTACCAGCGAATTGGCAGGAATCAGCGGAATGATCAAAAAGAAAAAGATAAGATCGCGGCATCCTCTTCCAAGAAAATGATGAATTCGGCATTTTTTGGCCAGTTGATCATACTTATCGTATTTCTGCCGTTACTGGCATTAGAAGGAGTAGAAGGTAAAATGTTCAAGCCTATGGCGCTGACTTTTATTTTTGCCATGCTTGGCGCCATGATCCTGTGCTTAACCTACGTCCCGATGATTTCCTCGGTTTTTCTCAAACTACCAAAAAAGACTAAAAATACCTGGGGAGATCAATTCGTTACCTGGTTGCAGAATAAGTATGAGCCTCTGCTTCAAAACGCACTGAGAAAAGGTAAACTTATTGTTGGATTTACAATCGGACTCTTTGCACTGGCGATATTTTTATTTACCAGAATGGGAGGCGAATTTATTCCGCAGCTGGACGAAGGGGATATTGCGTTTCATGTGATTCTTCAACCCGGAAGTTCTTTGGATGAGGGGATACAAACCTCAACCAGAATAGAAAAGATGTTACTGGATGAGTATCCTGAAATTGAACAGGTAGTTACCCGTTTTGGTGTGTCTGATGTTCCAACAGATCCTATGCCTATGGACATTGGGGACAGTTTTATCATCTTAAAAGATAAATCTGAATGGACGTCTGCAGACAGCAAAGAAGAGCTTATTTCAAAAATAAAAGAAAGCCTTAGCGTTATTCCCGGAGTGAGTTATGAATTCACCCAGCCGGTAGAAATGCGTTTCAATGAGCTATTAACAGGGGTTCGTGAAGATATTGCAGTGAAGATATATGGAGAAGACCTGGATCTTCTTGCTACGAAAGCACAGGAAATTAGCGGACTCATTGGCAATATTGAAGGTGTAGCCGATATGAAAGTAGAAGCGACTACTGGATTACCTCAAATCACTGTGGTTTATGACCGAAATAAGATCGCTCAATATGGCCTCCAGATCGATGAGCTTAATTCACAAATCCAATCGGCATTTGCAGGAGGAAAAGCGGGGGTTATTTTTGAAGGTGAAAAACGATTCGATCTGGTAGTTAGACTTCAGCCGGAAAACAGGAGGAACATCGGCAATATTCAGAATTTGTATGTGAATATAGCTTCCGGGGAACAAATTCCGCTCAAGGAAGTAGCCGATATAAGCTACAAATCAGGTCCCATGCAGATAAGCAGGGATAATACAAATCGCAGAACTTATGTAGGTGTGAATATCAGAAACCGCGATGTGAAATCTGTCGTGGAAGATATTCAGAATAAGTTAGATGAAGAATTAAGTCTTCCCCCGGGATATTATATTAGGTATGGAGGCGCTTTTGAAAACTTCGAGCGCGCCAGGAAAAGGCTGGAAATTGTGGTTCCAATTGCCTTATTCCTGATTTTTATCCTGATTTATTTTGCTTTGAAATCTTTTAAGCAAACTACCATGATTTATATGGCGATCCCACTTGCAGCTATCGGTGGAGTCTATTCATTATGGCTAAGAGGAATGCCCTTTAGTATATCAGCTGGAGTTGGTTTTATTGTTCTGTTTGGTGTTGCGGTATTAAACGGACTTGTACTCATAAGCGGCTTTAATGAACTGAAGGAAGAAGGAGTTTCAAATATTTCGGAGCGCATCAAACTGGGAACCAAACGCAGGATAAGACCAATTTTATTAACGGCACTAACCGATGTTTTAGGATTTCTGCCGATGGCAATTTCATCTTTGGCAGGAGCTGAAGTACAAAGACCTCTGGCCACCGTGGTAATTGGCGGTCTGGTAACTTCAACATTCTTAACCTTATTCATCCTGCCGGTTCTCTATCGCTGGATGGAAACCAGAAAAAAGATCAATAAAATGAATCCAAAATTAGCAGGAGTTATATCCTTAATTATGGTTGTTGGTTTCAGCAATAATTTGATGGCACAGGAAACAGAAGAGATACCGGAGATAACCCAGAAAGAGGCGGTTGAAATAGCTCTTGAGAATTATCCGCTTTTAAAAAACAAGGCCCGTGAAGTTGATAAGGAAAATGCTATGAAAGCCGCGGCCTGGGATTTTGGTAAAACGAGTGTATTTACAGGCGGTGAAGAAATTGGCGATGCAGGAGGGATATATACCACTCTCGGTTTTCAGCAACAGGGAATAGACCTCTTTGGAATTGCGAGTAAGAACCGACTTTACGATGATCGAATCGATCTTGCTGAGAGTGATTTTGAATTGTCCAGATTACAGGTTAGCCGCGAGGTGAAGAAAGTCTGGAGCTCGGCTTATTCCGCCAAATTAAAGCTGAAACTTTTCAACAGGTTAGACTCATTGTATACCCGTTTAGAGAAGGCAGTTGATTTAAGATATGAAACAGAAGCGATTTCCAGGCTGGAAATGCTCGCCGCGAAAAACAGGATCAGAGAGATTGAAATTCAGAAAAATCAGGTTGCAAGTGATTATCAAAATTCGCATCGGGCATTAAATCTATGGCTTGGAGAACAAAATTTTGAAGTTTCCGGAGAAGCATTAAGCGATCCTCGTCCTGAAACTGAATTGCTTCCTGAAAATATCGGGCCACATCCATTGCTTCAGATCTCCGAAGAAAAAGTACAGGTAGCCGATTCGAGAGTAAAGGCAGAAAAAACTGATTTTCTCCCTGCTCTTAATCTTCAGTATGGATTACAAAAAGTGAATGGAGCAACCGGATTCTATAATTATCAGGCGGGAATTTCAATTCCTGTTTTTTCCGGAAAAGAACATGCAGATGTCAAAACTGCCCGGATTGAAAAAGAAATTGCCGAAGAAAACCTGAGATTTAGAAAAGAGCAAATTTCTACTGATTATCAATCGGCTTTAGAGAATTTCAGAAAATGGAAATCTTCCTGGGAATTTTATCGCACTGAAGTTGTTCCGCTATTGGAAGATCAGCGGCAGGGAACTTTACTGGCATTTAATGAAGGAGCAATAGATTATACCGAAATGATCCAGAATCTTGACAATGCCATCCAGTCTGAACTTCGTGCGATCGAAGCTTATAAAAATTATCAGGTCGCTCTGGCCGAAATCGAATTTTACCTAAAAAGAAAATAAAGAGATGAAAATTATAAAGATCATATTAGCAAGTACAGCTATTTTTCTTGCTTCCTGTGGAGAAAATAAAAAACAGGTTTCAGAAGAAAAGAATAATTCAGTTAAAGTAACAGCTACTAAAGATGTAATGCTCACGCAACAGCAGTTTGAAGCTCTGGATATGAAAATGGATATTTTAACTTCTAAGCTTATGAGTGGATACATTGAGGCCAACGGACATCTGGAGGTACCGCCGCAAAGTGAAGCTACGGTTACACCGGTAATTGGCGGAAATATCAGTTCAATAAAAGTGATCGAAGGTGATGCGGTGGAGCGAGGTAGTGTTCTGGCATATCTTAGCCATCCTGAAATTATTAAAGTTCAGATAGATTATGTAAACACGGTAAACAAACTAAAATTCCTGGAAAAGGATTATGCCAGGCAGAAAAAGCTTTATGAAGAGGGAGTAGGTTCCGGCGAAACCTTTCAGAAAGTAGAATCGGAGCTGGAAGGTGCAAAAGCACATTTAAATGGTATGGAAGCCCAGTTAAAGCAGCTTCATATAAATCCTGAAAAGATTAAAAATGGAGATATTCAGCAACAAGTCCCCGTTTTAAGCCCAATCAAGGGCGCTGTTCAGGCGGTAAATATCAAAACCGGACAGTTTGTGCAATCCCAAACAAATATGTTTGAAATTATAAATACAGATGACGTGCATGTGGATCTGATGGTTTTTGAGAAAGATGTACCGAAGGTTAAAGAAGGTCAGAAAGTCTTTTTTAGTACCTCCTCGCAGCCAGGAAAAGAAATGGTTGCCGAGATCCTTTCCATTAGCAAAAACTTCGAACAGGATCCTAAAGCGCTGCATGTGCATGCCGAAATTGATAACCGTTCTGGCCACCTGGTGCCGGGAATGTATGTAAAAGGGAGAATTGCCATAGAAGACAATAAGACATTATCTTTTCCGGAAGCCGCTATTGCTAAAAACGGAGATAGGTTTTATATTTTTTCCGCAGAAAAAGAAGGAGAACAATGGAGTTTTAAACCTGTTGAGGTAACCACCGGAGTTACCGAAGATAAGTGGACTACAGTGAGCTTTATGGAACAGGTGCCTGAAAATATGAAATATGCCTTTAATAATGCCTATTACCTTATGGCGGAGATGAATAAAGGGCAAGGTGGGCATGGTCACTAAAACTAGAAAAAGGGACATCAACAATCACATGATAATTCAGGAAAGAATTTAAAGCTGGCGGAATGAGGGATGCGGATTTGTTGGTTTACCCATTTTATTTGTTATGGAGACTAATTTAGTTCTTCTAATAACCCGCAATTTGCGTTATACGTCTTTACCATCACGGTTCTTGCTAAGAATAAAGATGCAGGCAGGAATTCCGGTAGTTAAGAATAGTTTATCTGGTAACCTAACTATGGCATCTACCATAGAGTTGTCCACCATATGCTGGCGTACATTTTTCTCTCCTTTGTTGTTGGAAGTCATCTCCATTGGCCATTACTATCCCGGCGGTACCGCTATCGCTGCGGGGTCACAAAAAAGAAGCTGTCTCATTAATCTGAGACAGTTTTTTTTTGTTTATAGGTGTTCTTAAAGTTGGTGTTTTACAGGATTTTTTCTTACTTTAAAGTATAGATAAATAGTTTAATGAG
>JAGXII010000092.1 GCA_024635735.1 Christiangramia sp.
AAAAAACTTTGAGCCTTCTTCGAAATCCGGAGTTTATTGAAAATAAAATTTATCAGGAAGATATATCCCTTTCTGGAAGAGAAGTCGAGGTTCTTGAACAACTTTCAACAGGCTTAAGTTATACAATAATTGCCGAAAGATTGTTCCTATCGCCCAGTACCGTACGGAAACATATTGAGAATATCTATAAAAAGCTTCAGGTGCACTCAAAAATAGAAGCGGTAGAAAAAGCCAGGAGACATAATCTTATTTAATCCATCACAAAATTAAGTCCGCCTGTGATAATATTAGACTTCAGACCGGAGTCTCTTTCGAAGTGATTATATTTTAGGTTTACACTTTTCAGACCGAAGCTACTTATATGAAATTCGGTAAAAATATCGGTATGGTTTATTTCGAATCCGTATTGATGGGAATTATATTCTAAAAGATCATAATCTGAGGTATAAAATTCCTCTCCTGAATTGTGCTGCTCGTAACCCGCAAAATAGTCGGCTGCGGTTTGGTTATAATATCTGTAAATTTCCTTAAGAATCCTGAGCAAACCAATCATCTGTATCTTCAGTAATAATATCATCTACATATACTACATCGTGCTGAATTATACAGGTGACTTCCATTACCACTTTTGTCGAGTTTCTTAAACTGATTCTTATTTCCTCATCTGGTTCCCCACCTTCATATATAGGTAGTTCCTACGAGCTGACCATAATAGTTGTTTGTTATCTCTGTAGGATTCGGAAAAAAAGCCTCCTCTATATCAGGTAGGTTTTCAGGTAAATTGCCAGTCTCCTTACCACTGTTGCTTTCATCATCATTGTTACGCTGGTAAATAAGGTCAATTAAGGGCTATTTTAGCATTTTCTTAAGGAATACTGGCAGGGCTCTTGCGTTATATGACTCCAAATCTATTTTAGTATCCCAAATACTAGCCAACAATCAAATCAATGAATTTTAACCAATGCGCTAAAAAGTAAGGCGTATTAAAAATGTTTATTTATGCTATTTAAAAATTTAAGTAGATTAGGATTATTACTAGGATTGATCTTATTTGTCTCCTGTTCAGAAGATGATTCTATGGAAGAACCCGGAACAGGGACCGAAGGAAATTCTACGGCTGTATACATCACTGATGCACCGGTAGATGAAGCCAATGTAGAAGCTGTTTTTATTACTGTTTCTGAAGTGAAAATAAATGGAAAGGCCGTAGAAGGTTTTAATAAGACCACTTTAGAAATAAGCAGCCTCATAAAAGGAAATACTGAATTTCTGGGAGAACTTAACCTTGAAGCTGGATCAACCTCTGATATTAGCTTAATGCTTGCAGATACTGATGCTTCCGGAGATGGCCCCGGAAATTATGTGGTAACTTCAGATGGAGCCAAGCAGGAAATTGCGGCTGCGACTGAAATTAATCTAACAGACCAGGTTGAGATTGTTTCTGATATGGATAATGAAGTTGTGTTGGATTTTGACCTGAGAAAAAGTTTAAAGCATGAAGGGGATACCTATTCTTTTGTTTCCGAATCACAACTTGAGAACAATATTCGTGCAGTAAATGAAATAAACACAGGTATTGTTACCGGAAATGTTGATAATACAAATGAGGCAAATGCCGATGTTGTTGTTGCATATGCTTATAAAGCAGGAACCTTTGATGAAGCTCAAAGCAATGCGAACAGTGACGGGATTCGTTTCTCAAATGCGGTAAGTAGTGCAGTGGTTTCTGAATCTAATGGAGAATTTGAAATTCACTTTTTAGAGGAAGGGGATTACGAACTACATTTTGCTTCTTATTCTGATGAAAATCAGGATGGAAAACTTGAATTTTCAAGTCTTGTAGAGGCTAATACTGCCAGCAGTATTGATCTTGGCTCGTTTGCCGTAGAAGCAAATTCTGAAGTAAATCTTCAGATTTCTTTTACCGGACTATTAGGTTTGTAATTAAATATCTCAAAATAAGATTTCAGGACCTGTAGATTTATTTCTACAGGTCCTTTTTTTATGAATATAGGCCTCACAAAAAATTTAAATCTCCTGAAGCTGATAATAGTTTATATAATTATTTGTAATTTATTGCCGTGATAACATAAAAAATTTATTAAATAGTTATAGTTATGAAAAAAATTATCTTTTGCCTGCTTCTGAGTTCAGGATTATTTGCGCAGGATATTCCAACCCATTGGGATGAGTTAACCGCAGGCGACTGGCCTACGGCGCTTGAGAAATCCAATCGTACAATTATTCTTCCCATTGGAATTTTAGAAAAACATGGACCACATGCCCCTATTGGTTCCGACCTTATAAGAGCCAGACAATGGGCAGACAGAGCTGCAGATATCGAATATGCCGTGGTATTCCCCGATTATTTCTACGGACAGGTTAATGAAGCCAAACATATTCAGGGAACATTTTCATTACCGAGTGATCTCACTATGGAACTTCTGGAAGCTACCTGTGCCGAAATAGCCCGGAATGGATTTAATAAGATTCTAATCGTCAATACCCATGGAGGAAATCCTTCAATGCTAAGATATTTTATTCAGAATCAAATGGAAAGTCAACGGGATTATGCAGTTTACCTGTTTGATCCGGGATCAGATCCGGAATATGAAAAGAAATTGGCTGAGATTAGAAAATCTGATGCTTCCGGAGATATGCATGCCGGAGAAAGAGAGACATCAGAACTTTTATATTTACGTCCTGAACTGGTTAAAATAGATAGGGCTACTGATGAATCAGGAGCTGACCAGAAGCGGTTAACTGAAATACCTAATATTTACAGAGGTATCTGGTGGTATGCTTCTTTTCCTCATCATTACGCGGGGAAAGGAGAAACAGGTACAAAAGAAGTTGGGAAACTGGTTACCGATCACGCGGTAAATTCTATAGTCAAAGCTTTGAAGGCTGTAAAAGAAGATCAACAGACTTTACAATTGCAAAAAAAATATTTTGAGGATGTTGATAAATCCTCAAATGATAAAGGTTAAGTATAAATCACTGTAAAAATAAAAGGATCTGGTTTTTAAGGCCAGATCCTTTTTTTATGAAGTAAAAACTTTATTTATGGCGTGGGTAAATCGCCATTTCCTTTTACCGGTAATTTTGATTTCCCCATTAAAAATTTATCCACATGGTGGGCCGCCTCACGACCTTCAGAGATTGCCCAAACGATTAAGGATTGACCTCTTCGCATATCACCGGCGACAAAAATATTTCTGATATTAGTCTGGTAGTTCTTACCTCCCTGGATATTGCTTCTGGGATCAAGATCAAGCTCCAGTTGTTCACTTAAAGTTTTTTCAGGGCCGGTAAATCCAAGTGATAACAATGCGAGATCACATGGCCATTCTTTTTCTGAATCAGGCACTTCTTTGATCTCAGGTCTTTGCCCCGGCCTTCTTATCCATTCTACCTCAACGGTTTTCAAACCTTTTAGCTTTCCATCGGCATCTTTTACAAATTCTTTGGTCTGAATACTCCAGTTCCTGTTAACCCCTTCTTCATGAGAAGAACTGGTCTTAAGTGTAAAGGGCCAGTAAGGCCATGGATTTTCTGCACTTCGGTGTTCCGGTGGTACCGGTAAAATCTCAAAATTAGTAACCGATTTTGCTCCATGGCGGTTTGAAGTTCCCACACAGTCAGATCCTGTATCACCACCTCCTATTACAATTACATTCTTTCCGTGTGCATTCAGGCTTTCACTGCGTTCATGCAGACCATCAACCACCTCATTATTGTGCTTTAAGAATTCCATCGCCTGAACCACGCCTTCTGCGTCTGATCCAGGAATTGGAAGATCTCTGCGTTTTGTAGCGCCTCCACAAAGTACAATAGCATCGAAATCCTTAAGTTTTTCCACTTCATAATTCTTACCGACTTCAATATTGGTTTTGAAATCTATTCCTTCAGCTTCCATCACTTCCAAACGTCGATCGATTACTTTTTTCTCCATTTTAAAGTCTGGAATCCCATATCTAAGAAGTCCTCCCACTTTGGCGTCTCTTTCAAATACAGTAACTGTATGACCTGCTCGATTTAGTTGTTGTGCAGCAGCTAATCCTGCTGGTCCTGAACCCACAACCGCTACCTTTTTTCCTGTTCGGTGAGCAGGCGGTTCGGGTTTAATCCAGCCTTCTTTAAAACCGCGTTCTACAATGTATTTTTCGATCATTTCAATAGCCACCGGAGGCTCAATAATCCCCAGTACACATGCAGATTCACATGGAGCGGGGCATAATCTCCCGGTAAACTCCGGAAAATTATTGGTGGCATGAAGAATCTTTAGTGCCTTCTGCCATTCATTACGATACACTGCATGATTAAAATCCGGAATAAGATTTCCTACCGGACATCCACTATGACAAAATGGAATGCCGCAGTCCATACAACGACCACCCTGTTTTTTAAGTTCCTTGCTGTCGAGTTCCTTATGGAATTCGTTATAATTTTTTACGCGTTCTTCGGGTTGAATATTTTCTTCTTCTACGCGCTCATATTCTAAAAAGCCTCTTAATTCGCCCATTACTTATGCTGTTTTTAAATCTACCTGTTCTTCTTTTTCTTCTTCCAGTTTCTTCAAAGCCTTCTTGTATTCAACAGGCATTACTTTTATAAATTTCTTGGAATTGCTTTCCCAGTTATCCAGAATACTTTTCGCGACATCGCTCTCAGTATATTGGTAATGATTAACTATAAGCTCTTCCAGTTCTTTCAGATTATCTTCTGAAGGCATTTCCAACTCAATCATTTCCATATTGAAATCATTATTGTCCAATTCGTTCTCGGGGTTATAGATGTAGGCTATCCCGCCGCTCATACCTGCAGCGAAGTTTCTTCCTATTTTTCCCAGAATAACGGCAATTCCACCGGTCATATATTCACAACCGTGATCTCCAATCCCTTCAACTACTGCCCGGGCTCCTGAATTACGAACACAGAAGCGTTCACCGCCTATTCCATTAATATAGGCTTCACCGGCAGTTGCTCCATACAGCGCCACATTACCAATAATGATGTTTTCATTAGATTTAAAGGTGGCCGCCTTTGGTTTTCTTATGGAAAGAATAGCTCCAGAAAGTCCTTTTCCAAAATAATCATTGGAATTTCCTTCGATATTAAGGTTTAAACCACGTGCTGCAAATGCTCCGAAACTCTGTCCTGCAGATCCGGAAAAATTAAGCGTTAATGTATTTTTAGGCAAACCTTTTGAACCGTGTATTTTGGAGATTTCATTACTTATAATCGCTCCGGTAGTTCGGTTGGTATTGCTAATAGGATAACTAAGTGTTACCGGTTCTTTTCTATAAATAGCCGGATGCGCCTGCCTTAAGATTTCAAAGTCAAGAACCCCGTCCAGGTTATGTAGTTGTTTTTCGGTATTAGATACAGGTACACCTTCTTTTATTTTAGGTTTATGCAAAATATTTGAAAGATCAACCCCTTGCGCTTTATAATGAGTAAGCGCTCTGTTCATATCCAGTTTCTGACTTTGTCCTACCATTTCAGTCATGTTTCTGAAGCCTAACTGAGCCATTATCTCCCGTAACTCCTGGGCAATGAAATACATGAAATTGATAATATTTTCAGGGGTGCCTTTAAAGTTCTTCCTTAATTCAGGATCCTGTGTTGCGATACCTACGGGACAGGTATTAAGGTGACAGGCTCTCATCATTATGCAGCCTGATGCAACAAGAGGAGCGGTTGAAAAACCAAATTCTTCAGCTCCTAACAGGCAGGCAATAGCCACGTCACGCCCTGTTTTTAGCTGTCCGTCACATTCTACTACAATCCTGCTTCTTAAATTATTCAGCAGTAAAGTTTGCTGAACTTCTGCAATTCCCAGTTCCCATGCTGTCTCTTATACACATCTCCGAGCCCACGAGACGCTCA
>JAGXII010000093.1 GCA_024635735.1 Christiangramia sp.
CCTATGGACCGCTATTAGGTCTTTATGCTTTTGGTCTTTTTACCAAATGGGAAGTACGCGATAAACTGGTGCCTTTTGTAGCCATAGCGGCTCCGGTACTTTCTTATATAATAAGTATCAACAGTCTAACCTGGTTTGGGTTTGAATTTGGATTCTTTATTTTAATCCTAAATGGTTTGCTTACCTTCCTGGGATTAATACTGGCGAGAAGAAAGCATCACTAAGGTACATGCATTCTCAAACTGAATATTATTTTTTCTTAAAAGATCATACAATTCAGGATTTTCTGTCCCGGGATTGAAGATCACCCTACGCGGCTTTAAAGACAAAATATAATCGTAATATTCCTTCTGCCTCCTTGCATTAAGATAAAGAGTTACAGTATCTATATCTTCAAAAAGTATCTTTTCAGTTTCAATTTTCACACCTTCTAATTCTCCTTTTTTTAAACCAATGGCAACGGTATTAATATTATTCCTCACAAGCTTATTAATAGCAAGATAAGAATAGCGGGCAGGGTTCAAAGAGGCTCCTAAAACAAGTGTTTTCTTATTCATATTTCAAAGTTACATAAAATTAGGTGTAACAATATAATTCTTGCCCCGTCTTTAGAGTGAGGTCCGGTCCTTGCAAAACCATCCTATTAGAATTTGATGGTTAGTGTTAATAAAGATGGTTTTGCTATGCCTGCATTTCCTCACCGAAATGCAGGCTATTTTAAAAATGATGTAACGAAATTGAAATTCGTTCGTCTTTATAGTAGAGGATACCGATTTCGCGAATTACTGTTTTTTATGTATTATGCAAAACAAGGTATCTTGTTAAACATTAATCATCAATAAATCAATCAAAAAAATGAAACACATCATTCTAAGTTTTCTATTATTCACCTCAGTAATATGTATGGCTTCCACCGATCCACTGGGGAAAATATCCGGAGCAGTAATTGACGAACAACTGGATGAACCTATCCCCTACGCCACCGTTATTATCAATGACATGGATGGAAACCTTGTTACCGGAATTACTTCAGGTGAAGACGGCACGTTCCTTATCAATAATATTAAAGCCGGAGATTATATTTTTAAGATCCAGTTTATTGGTTACAAAACCTTTTCAAAAGAAATTCATATTGACCGTAATAATCAAAAAGTGGATTTTGGAACCATTAAACTTCAACCAGATGTCGCAATGCTGGATGAGACGGTAGTAGTTGCCGAGAGAACTACTATAGAACAGCGGGTCGACAGAAAAGTAATTAATGTGGGAAAAGATCTAATGACCACCGGGGCAAGTGCTTCAGAAATAATGACTAATATTCCATCTGTAAATGTTGATCAGGATGGGAATATTTCTTTGAGAGGAAATTCAAATGTGAGGATTCTTGTTGATGGAAAACCCACAAATATAGATCCTACACAGCTATTAAAGCAAATACCTTCCACTTCCATTAAAAGTATAGAACTCATAACTAATCCTTCAGCGAAATATAATCCGGAAGGGATGAGTGGGATTATAAATATTATCTTACTTAAAAATGCCAATCAGGGTTTTAACGGCAATCTAAACACTGGAGTAACTATAGGAGATTACACCAGATTCAATGGCTCGCTGGACATGAATTACCGCACCGGAAAATTCAATTTTTATGGAAATTTTGGTACAAACCTGGGGCCTAATACTCAGGGTGGCACCATTTATTTACCTGAACAGGAAACACGACAAAGCTTCCATATCAAAAACGATAAAGAATCTTATCTCTATAAACTTGGAGTTGATTATTATCTGAATGACAAAAACACCATTTCCTTTTATACCAATCAAAATCACTTTGACGGAGGGCCTTCGGCATATATAAGAGTGGAAGATTTTAACGATCCTTCCCGGAATATAACCGAGTTACTCAATCTGAATTTTAAAAATATCAATTCTTCATATAATCTCCTTTTCGATCATGATTTTGAAAAAGATGGTCACGATATTCAGCTTGAATTGGATTACAATATTTTCAACGGAGATGAAAATACGTATATCGATTTTGAAAATACAGAACTTGATTTCTCGCCCTACAATGACATTCTGGATGAGAAGAGAGAAAATTTTTCTGGAAACTTAGATTACGTAAATCCTCTTAGCGATATCTCCAAACTAGAAATGGGTGCAGAAATCAGGCTTCTGGATACCGATAATGATTACAAGACCACAAATGCAGATTTTGATAATTCTAATTATCAGTACAAAAGAGACATCTACAGTTTTTATACAACATTCAGTCAGAATTTTGATAAATGGTCTTATCAGTTAGGAGCACGACTGGAAAACTTTAATGTTGATGCAGTCTATCAGGATGAAAAAGTGTACGAAGACGACTATTTTAATGTATATCCTTCCGGATTTTTAACCTACAAGCCAAGTGATAAAAACACCTATCAGTTAAGCTATAGCAGGCGCGTTGACCGCCCGGGATTTAGCCAGGTTAATCCTATAAGGGAAGTTGCTTCCCCGCGTCTTACGGTAGCCGGTAACCCCGAGCTGGACCCACAGTTTACAAACTCTTTTGAACTGAATTACACCAGGAATTTCAATAAAAAAGGAAGTCTCACTGCAGGAGTGTTTTTCAGAAGAACTACCGATCAAATCAACCAGGTATTTAATGCCGTGGAGGATGAGCCGGGATCATTATTTCTAACCTATGATAATTTTGATACAAACGATT
This sequence comes from Christiangramia sp., assembly GCA_024635735.1. GTDB lineage: Bacteria > Bacteroidota > Bacteroidia > Flavobacteriales > Flavobacteriaceae > Christiangramia. The sequence goes on from JAGXII010000093.1 coordinate 2,717, forward strand.
CCTATGGTACTGAATTCTCCCTGAATTATAAATTCACCGATTGGTGGAGCACCAATACAGGTCTTGAACTGTATGGTCAGACTTTAAAAGGTGTAGTGGGTGATGAATTTTTAGAAGTAGACAATAAGGCCTATACTTTTAGAACTAACCATAATTTCAAGGCTACCGAGTCTTTAACCTTTTCCTTATTCGGATTTTACCGAAGCAAAGCCCATGATCTCCAGCTTGATATGGACGACATGTATTTTATGAACCTTGGAGCCAGGTATTCTTTCCTTGAGGATAACAAAGCGACCTTAAGCCTTAATTTCAATGATGTTTTTAATACTCAGGAGTTTAAGATAACCGGAGGAAGACCTTTTGATCAACAGGGACGATTTAAAGGAGATTCACAAACAGTATATATTGGATTTTCTTACCGCTTTGGAGGTGGAAAAAACAAAGCATTTAAACGCAAGAATCGCGATGATAATGAAGCCGGAGGAGGCGGAATATTCTAAAGATTTGTTTTATTAGCCAAAAAAATCCCCCGCTTTTCAGTGGGGGATTTTTATTTACAATAATAATTATTATGTATATCCGTTTTTAGTCATAATAGTTATCTCGTCACCCTGAATTTATTTCAGGGTCTCATTTTATATGAGGATTTATAGTATTTTAAGATTCTGAAACAAGTTCAGAATGACGCACTATATTAAATTATGATACTTTACGGACAATCAAAATAATTATTCTAATTATGCTTCTACAGCATACATTTTATTTCGCTGTTCTCTTATATTTTTATCACTCATATAATCATCAAAAGTAAGGTATCTGTCAATCACTCCGGAAGGAGTTAGTTCTATAACCCTGTTGGCAACCGTTTGTGCGAATTCATGATCATGTGTTGTGAACAGTACCGTTCCTTTAAAATTCTTAAGTGAATTATTAAATGCGGTAATAGATTCAAGGTCCAGGTGGTTTGTAGGTTCGTCAAGCATTAAAACATTCGCTCTTAGCATCATCATCCGGCTTAACATACAACGAACTTTCTCTCCCCCTGAAAGGACACGACAGGTTTTTAAAGCTTCTTCTCCACTGAAAAGCATCTTACCCAAAAATCCTCTTATATACACTTCTTCTCTTTCCTCTTCTGTTTTTGCCCATTGGCGCAACCAATCTACCAAAGTAAGGTCGTTATCAAAAAATTCTGAATTATCCCCAGGTAAATAAGATTGTGATGTCGTTACGCCCCAGGAATATTTACCATTAACAGGCTTTTGCTTTCCATTTATGATCTCATAAAAAGCTGAAGTTGCCCTGGAGTCTTTAGAGTAAACAACCACTTTATCACTTTTTGCAAGATTTATATTCACATTTTTGAAAAGTGTTTCCCCTTCAATACTGGCTTCTAGATTTTCAACATTCAGGATTTGATCACCTGCTTCTCTTTCTCTTTCAAAAATAATTGCGGGATATCTTCTGCTTGAAGGTTTTATTTCATCGATATTTAACTTATCGATCATCTTTTTTCTTGAAGTTGCCTGCTTACTTTTAGCAACGTTGGCGCTAAAACGAAGAATGAATTCCTGAAGTTCCTTTTTCTTTTCTTCAGCTTTCTTATTCTGTTGTGCACGCTGCCTGGCAGCAAGTTGAGAAGATTCATACCAGAAAGTATAATTCCCGCTGAAGTGATTTATTTTTCCGAAGTCGATATCTGAAATATGAGTACAAACCGAATCAAGGAAGTGACGGTCGTGAGATACCACAATTACCGTATTTTCATAATTGGCAAGAAAATTCTCTAACCAGCTGATGGTTTCATAATCCAGATCGTTAGTAGGTTCATCCATAATTAGTACATCAGGATTCCCGAATAGAGCCTGAGCTAATAAAACTCTCACCTTTTGCTGACCATCAAGATCTTTCATTGGCGTATAGTGATATTCTTCGCGAATACCCAGATTAGAGAGAAGGGCTGCCGCATTACTTTCAGCATTCCAGCCATCCATTTCTTCAAACTGAACCTGTAATTCGCCTATACGATCTGCATTTTCATCAGAATAATCAGCATACAAAGCGTCCATCTCTTCTTTAACTTTAAAAAGAGGTTTATTTCCCCGTAAAACAGTTTCCAATACCGGGTACTCATCATAAACATTGTGATCCTGTTCAAGAACCGACATACGTTTACCTGGTTCTAAATGAACATGACCCGAAGTTGGGTCAGATTTCCCTGATAATATCTTTAAGAAAGTAGATTTTCCGGCCCCGTTTGCACCGATAATTCCGTAGCAATTTCCCTGAGTAAAAGTAGTGTTTACTTCATCGAACAATACTCGTTTTCCAAACTGTACAGAAAGGTTAGATACTGAAAGCATAAACTGATAAAATTAATTTTTTGCAAAAGTAGTCATAATCAGTCTCAAAGAGAAAGATTAACGTTTTAAATATTTGTTTTAACGCCTGCTTAACACCCCTGGCCATAGACAGCTTCTATATTTGTTAAAAATGGGGACCACCGATTGGCCCTGAAGGCCCAATACACCTGATGAGACATACTATTTTCTTATTATTATGCTGTGTACTGCTTTGCACGGGATGTAAGGACGATTCTGAACACCCCGATAATATCTTTGTGGGTGGACAGATCAACAATCCCGAGACAGATTATGTGATCCTTTCCAAAGAAAATCAAACTATAGACACACTTTTCCTGGATAAAAACAATCAATTTGGGAAAGACTATAAAAATCTGGAGAGCGGAATCTACACTTTTAAGCATCCCCCGGAAAACCAGATCATGTATATGGAACCTGGTGATAGTATTGTTATCTGGCTTAACACCATGTCTTTCGACGAATCTCTTAATTTTAGTGGTGAAGGTGCCGAAAAGAGTAATTTTCTTCTTGACATGTTCCTTAAAAATCGGGAAAACAACGATTTAATACTTACCTACTATAAAATTAAGCCCGAAAAATTTGCCGAAATAACCGATTCAATCAAAGAGCAGCGCCTTCAAACTCTTCAGGATTTAGAACAAAAAAATAAATTTTCAGAGGAATTTCTGAATATTGCCAATGCCAGTATCAATTATGAATATTATGATCTAAGAGAACGTTACCAGTTTTTAATCGAAAAATATTACAAAGACGTTTCAAAGGAAATTCCTGAAGATTTTGACGATTACCGGAAGGAGATAGATTTCAACGATGAGCGCCTGCAGGATTATTATGTTTATACGAATCTTATAGATGATTATTTGAGATCCAAATCTATTGAGTTTTGTCAAAGCCAGGATAATCCTACTAGAAACTGTTACAATCTTAATAGCTTTACTAATATAGAAAGGCGAATTCTTTTAATTGATTCATTAACTGAGATAAAACCTCTCAAAAATGAATTTATAGACAGGCTGGCTGCCCAAAGTATTACAATGGCCGAGAATGAAAGTAGAATAGATTCTATTCTCAGTCTGCTGGAGCGAATCGAATATTCCAATATGGAAGAAGCAGAAAATCTGGCTAAAATTCATGAGGCCTATTTTGTAGGTAATTCACTTAAAAATGTACAGGCCGAAAATACCAAAGGAGAGATCGTAAATTATGGTGATTTTATTAAAAGACCTACGATTACGTATGCATGGTCTATCTATGCTCCGGCTCATCACAGGTGGCAGCACCAGATAATTAAAAAACTTAAACAAAAATATCCTGAGCTTGATTTCCTTGGAGTTAATATAGATTTAAGTGAACGGGAAGAATGGCTAAGAACTCTTGAAACTTTTGGCTATGACAAGGAAAATGAATACCAGATCGCAAAAAGAGTAGCCAGTAAAGAAACCTATAAAAAATACCTCAATAAAGTCTTATTTTTAGATTCTAATGCTATCATTGTTCGGGGAGATATTCAGTTTGGAAGTCCAGATTTTGAAGAAGAGATCCTGGAATTTCTAAATAAATAAAAAAAGACCGCCAACCGGCAGTCTTTTTTTTCAATTTTCAACAGAATTTATCCATTTCCTTTTTTATGATCTGCAAGGAACTTTTCAAGACCTATATCAGTCAAAGGATGTTTTAATAAACCTTCAATAGAAGATAAAGGTCCGGTCATAACATCAGCTCCTATTTTAGCACATTCCAGAATGTGCATTGTATGTCTAATTGAAGCGGCAAGAATTTCCGTCTCAAAACCATAATTATCATAAATGAGTCTGATATCGGCAATCAGGTTTAAACCATCTGTAGAAATATCATCCAACCTTCCAATAAAAGGAGAAACATAAGAAGCGCCTGCTTTAGCCGCCAGTAATGCCTGTCCTGCTGAAAATACCAGCGTACAATTAGTTTTTATTCCCTTGTCACTAAAGTATTTTAAAGCTTTTACACCTTCCTTGATCATAGGAACCTTTACCACAATCTGGTCATGTAATTCGGCAAGTTCTTCACCTTCTCTTACAATTCCTTCAAAATCTGTAGCAATAACTTCAGCACTTACATCACCATCTACAAGATCACAGATCTTTTTATAATGTTTAAATATATTGTCTTTACCGGTAATGCCTTCTTTCGCCATTAAGGAAGGATTGGTCGTTACTCCATCCAAAACCCCCAGGTCCTGAGCTTCCTGAATCTGGTCAAGATTGGCGGTATCAATAAAAAATTTCATAGTTGTGTGTTTATTATAATTATAAAGAATATGATTCGGTTTCTTTTTATTTCATTTTCAATTTGAAGAAATATAAAATTACAATTTATAATGCTTCATCAACATCTTCTCATAGAGTTTATCGGGGAGCAGTCCTTTAAGTTTCACTGAAAATTTCTGCAACCTTTCTCCCACCTTATAATGAACCTTGGGTTCCTTCAAATTAATAATCTTATAGATCTGTTCCGCCATAAGACCAGGATCTTTTCCTGCATCTACATGTTCATTCATCAATTTCAGCGTATTGCCATAAACCTCCTCATAAGGCGATCCTTTTTTTACCGGTGCATGATATCTCCCGGCTGCAATATTGGTTGCGAAATCTCCCGGAGCGACATTGGTCATTTTAATATTGAATTGTTTCAATTCCATGCGGTAAGCCTCAGCAGTTGTAGCCAAAGCTCCCTTTGTGGCTGAATATATTCCGCGGTAAGGTAATCCCATATAACCTGCAATGGAAGTTATATTAATAATAAGCCCTCCGCCTCCGGCTCTCATTAATGGCAAAATATTTTTTATAAGATTAAGAGGACCAAAATAATTGGTTTCAAAGGCTTTTCTAATTTCACTTTCAGGAGTTTCCTCAATAGGCCCGGTAATCCCCACGCCTGCATTATTAATAAGAATATCAATTTTGCCTTCCCGGCTGGTGATTTCTTCTACCGCCTCTTTAATACTTTGGCTTTCGGTAACATCTAACTGGATCATCTCAAAATTACCTGAAGCGGTTCTTTCCGGATTTCTGCTAGTACCGTATACTTTAAAATTTTTCTGGCTAAGATAAGTCGCGATCGATTCTCCGATCCCGGAAGAAGCACCGGTTATAAGCACCACTTTTTTAGAAGATTCCCCTTGTTTCATACCGCACAAATATGCAATAAATTTAGGACTTTGTAGAAACAAAAAATGGCAAGCGACCCACATCACACCGCTACGACCGCCTACCCTTGCTGCGTTCCCGCCCTGGGGGATTCAGCAGGAGCTGGTTGTGTGGGACTTGCCGGTGCAAATATACAATCTTTGTAACTTTAGACAAGCTTTTTTTAATGTGAATTGGTTAATTTAGCCCTCCAATTAAGCTGGTTTTATGATGAATAAATTTAACTTCCTGTTACTCTTTATTTTAAACTTTTTAATTTTTTCCTGCGGAAGCAATAATGGTAAAAAAACTTCCGATTTTTCTCTTCAAATCTCTAATAAGAAGTCGGAATTTAAGCTTCACGAAACGCTGAATGTTTCAGTTTTGAATGACAAGGACAGAACAATTGATTCAATTGCTTTTTTTCTTGGGGATCAATATCTCAAGAGTTCTACTTCTAATCCGGAATTGCAATTTAGTTTGGATAAAGTGCTTCTGGGAAACCAAATGCTAAAAGCTATTGTTTATAGTCAGCAAGAAACGGATACAATAAGTAAACAGATTAAAATTCTTAATGATAAAGCGCCCGTAGTTTACACTTATGAGATTATAAACACCTATCCGCATGACCTTACTTCTTATACACAAGGGCTTGAATTTCATGATGGTATTTTATATGAAAGCGCCGGACAATACGGAAAATCCAAATTGAGAAAACTGGATCTGGAAACCGGAAAAGTCTTGAAAGAAATAAAGCTTGATGATCAATATTTTGCGGAAGGGCTTACTATTCTTGATAATAAACTTTATCAGCTTACCTGGCAGAAAGGCGTTGGGTTTATTTATGATTTAGACACTTTTGGAAAAACCGGAAGTTTCTCTTACAACCAAAGTAAGGAAGGTTGGGGATTATGTAATAACGGGAAAAAGATCTTTAAAAGTGACGGTACTGAAAAAATATGGATTTTAGACCCGCAGACCCTTGCTGAAAAAAGTTTTATTCAACCCACACACCACAAATCTATTTCTACAAAGCTAAATGAACTGGAATGGGTGAAAGGTGAAATTTACGCGAATACCTATCAAAAAGACGGAGTTGCGATCATCAACCCCGTGAATGGAGCTATTGATGGTCTTATTGATTTTAGCGGACTTAGAGACAAAGTAAAACAACACGATAAATTAGATGTATTAAACGGTATTGCCTATAATCCAGAAACAGATAAATTATATGTAACCGGAAAGAACTGGGATAAGATCTTTGAAGTGAAAATCGTTAAAAAATAATGGAGCAAAATCCTGAGATCTACGAAAAAGAGCTTGTTGTCACTGAAAGCCATCTCGACAAACAAAAGCACGTAAATAATGTACAATATGTTCAGTGGGTTCAGGATGTGGCAGAAGAGCATTGGGAAAAAAAAGCTACTGAAGAACAAATAGAGAAATTTGTCTGGGTGGTTGTCAAACATGTAATAAATTATAAAAAGGAAGCTTTTCTTAATGACTCGATACTTTTACAAACCTATGTGGGTGAAGTCACTCATGTAACATCTTTACGACACGTAATTATAAAAAATAAGGATACAGACAAGGTTCTTGCAGAAGCTCAAACCACCTGGTGCTTACTGGATGCAAGCACAAAAAAGCCTGCTAAAATTTCAGATGAACTTAAAAGAGTATTTCTACAGTAAAATATCATTTTAAATCACTGGCATTAAAATTACAACCCTTAGCGGATAATTTTAGACAATAAAAAAGGCCATCTGTAGAGATAGCCTTTTATTTTTTACAATATAACCGAATTAAGCCTTAAAAAGTGGACGTCCATGCATAAGGTCGTTCACTTCCTTTTTAACGCTGTTAAGTTCAGCTTCATTTTCAATATTATTGATTACACGATCTATTAAATCAACGATCGTTTTCATATCAGTCTCTTCCAGTCCACGGGTGGTAACTGCGGGAGTACCAATTCTAATCCCCGAAGTTACAAATGGTGATTTATCATCAAAGGGAACCATATTTTTGTTAACGGTAATATCGGCTTTGCCAAGTGCTTCTTCTGCTTCTTTTCCACTTACGCCTTTATTCCGGAGATCGATAAGCATCATATGATTATCTGTTCCGCCAGAAATAACCTTGTAATCTCTCTCCACAAATTCTTTAGCAAGCTTTTCAGCATTCTTTTTCACTCTTACCATATAATGAAGAAATTCATCGGTAAGCGCTTCTCCAAAAGCTACTGCCTTTGCTGCAATGATATGTTCCAGCGGTCCGCCCTGATTTCCCGGGAAAATACCGGAGTTTAGGATCGTAGACATCTTTTTAAGATTTCCATTCTTGAGTTTTTCACCAAATGGATTGTCGAAATCTTTTCCCATAATTATGATTCCACCGCGAGGTCCTCGTAGCGTTTTATGAGTAGTAGAAGTAACAATATGGCAATGAGGTACGGGGTCACCTATGAGTCCTTTAGCAATAAGCCCTGCAGGATGCGCGATATCTGCAAACAGAATAGCCCCTACAGAATCTGCTATTTCTCTGAATTTTTTATAATCGATCTCACGTGAATAAGCCGAAGCTCCCGCGATTATCATTTTAGGTTTTTCCTTTTCAGCGATTTCGGCTACTTTATCGTAGTCAATCAATCCGGTTTCCTCTTCAACGCCATAAAAAACAGGCTTGTAAAGTTTTCCTGAAAAATTCACCGGCGATCCATGGGTAAGGTGTCCTCCATGCGAAAGATCAAAACCAAGAAACTTATCTCCCGGATTCATGCATGAAGCAAATACTGCTGTATTGGCCTGTGAGCCGGAATGTGGCTGCACATTAGCATATTCGGCATTAAATAACTCTTTCAGGCGGTCTATCGCAAGTTGCTCCACCTTGTCTACCACCTCGCATCCTCCATAATATCTCTTTCCGGGGTAACCTTCAGCATATTTATTTGTAAGCACAGAGCCGGCTGCTTCCAAAACTTCATCACTTACAAAATTTTCACTTGCAATTAGTTCCAAACCTTTTAATTGTCGCTCTTTTTCCTGGGCTATTAGATCAAATAGTTGGGTGTCTCGTTGCATCTCAATTTTTTACGTTAAATATTCGGTAAAAGTAACAAATACATTCGGTTAATTACAAGAAAATAATATATTTGAGTCAACTAGATTTTAACAAAAAACCAACATTTTTTATGTCAATTACCGCTAACGATCCGAATAGAAAAACCTGGCTTGATATCCCTGGAGATACTGATTTTCCTATTCAGAATATCCCTTTCGGGGTATTTCTAACACGTGACGATGTAATTACTATAGGTACCAGAATAGGAGATTATGCCATTGATCTTGGCGCTTTACACCAATTAGGCTATTTAGAGGGAATCCCTCTTACCGATGATATTTTTTTACAGGACACCCTGAACGATTTCATATCTGACGGTAAAAAAACATGGAGACTTGTGAGAAATCGAATCGCTGAAATCTTCGATGCCAACAACTCAAAACTTAAAGATAATCAGGATCATAGGAACACAGTACTGTTCACATTAGATGAAATCGAAATGCAAATGCCTGTTCAGGTAGGAGATTACACCGATTTTTATTCTTCTAAAGAACACGCTACTAATATTGGAACCATGTTCCGGGATCCCGATAATGCCCTTTTGCCAAACTGGTTACATATCCCAGTGGGATACCATGGAAGGAGTTCTTCTATCATTCCATCCGAAATTCCGATACACAGGCCACAAGGTCAAACAAAACCTGTAGATTCTGACGGACCCGTTTTTGGACCTTCAGAGAGAGTAGATTTTGAATTGGAGATGGCTTTTATCACTACTGATGCCAACCATCTTGGAGAGCCAATTCCAGTAGATGAAGCTGAAGACTATATCTTCGGAATGGTAATTTTCAATGACTGGAGCGCGAGGGATATTCAAAAATGGGAATATGTTCCGCTAGGTCCATTCCTTGCTAAAAACTTTGCTTCCTCCATTTCTCCATGAATAGTAACCATGGACGCTTTGGAGCCTTACAGAACGGCAAGCCCAAAACCAGAAAAAGAATTATTGCCTTATTTACAATATTCAGGCGACAAGACTTTTGATATAAATCTTGAAGTTTTCTTAAAACCCGAAGGTGGTGAAGAGAACTCAATTTCTAAATCGAATTTCAAACATTTATACTGGAATATGAGTCAGCAACTGGCTCACCACACAGTGAATGGATGTCCGGTAATATCAGGAGACATGATGGCGTCAGGAACTATTTCCGGAGCTTCAGAAGATTCTTTCGGGTCTATGCTTGAGCTTACCTGGAGTGGTAGTAAACCACTTAAATTAAAGGACGGCAGCGAAAGAAAGTTTATTGAGGATAATGATACTGTAATCATGCGTGGATTTTGCCAGAATGGTAATTCCAGAATTGGTTTTGGAGAAGTAAGTACCAAACTACTTCCCGTCTATCAGCCGAAGAAGAAATAAAAAAATAAAAAGCCCGGAAATCCGGGCTTTTTTATGTTTTATATTGAAAACTGTCTAAACTAATTCTTTCAGTTTACTCGCAGATATTCCCTGGTGTGAAGAATGATGCACCACTTCCCTATTCTTAAGAACAATCAATTGCGGACTTTCATGTCTAACCTTAAACCTATCTGCAATCTCGTTCGAGATATCCCTGTAGCTTATCAAATCAAGAAAATATAGCTGAACCGGCTCATTTTCATCCAGATCATAATCTGATTCAAACATTCTCAAAACCATTTTGCTAACACCACAACGGGTGGAATGCTTCAAGATAGCTACTGTTTTATCTTCGGAAATTTTCTCTAACTCATCCAGCTGACTGATGGAATTAAGATCCACCCATGGAGTTCTTGATGCTTCCTCTTTATTTTCGCTCTCTTCAGATTTAAATATTTTATCGAATAATCCCATACAATGCTTTTCCGCAAAAGTAATTCTAACTAAATTTAATAGAGAATTGGATGGCCTAAAATTTTAATAAAATAAGCAAAACTGCCGTTTTGTCTTATATAATTCAATAATTAGCGCCAAAATGACATTAAATGTCAATGGTATATGTATTGCCATATTAATTTCAAAAAACTGTATAATGAACTTAAATAATTTTACCATAAAATCACAGGAGGCTATCCAGCAGGCTCAACAGCTTGCTCAGGAAATGGGCCATCAGCAGATTGAAAATGAGCATCTTTTCAAGGCCATTATGATGGTAGATGAAAATGCTACTCCATTCCTGTTGAAAAAACTGAACATCAACGTAAATCTATTCACACAGATTCTCGATAAAAGCCTGGAAAGCTTTCCAAAAGTAAGCGGTGGCGATATTATGCTTTCCCGTGAAGCAGGTAAAACTGTGAACGAAGCTACTACTATCGCTAAAAAGATGAACGACGAATATGTTTCTATCGAACATCTTATCCTGGCTATTTTTAAATCTTCCAGTAAAGTCGCTCAGATTCTGAAAGACCAGGGCGCTACCGAAAAACATTTGAAAGCGGCCATCGAAGAACTTAGACAGGGCGACAGAGTAACCTCACAAAGTGCCGAAGAAACCTATAATTCTCTGGATAAATATGCCAGAAATCTTAATAAGCTGGCCAAAGAAGGAAAACTTGATCCTGTAATTGGCCGGGACGAAGAAATTAGAAGAATTCTGCAAATCCTTTCCCGTAGAACCAAGAACAACCCAATGTTGGTTGGTGAACCGGGAACGGGTAAAACAGCTATTGCTGAAGGATTGGCTCATCGTATTGTAGATGGTGATGTTCCCGAAAACCTTAAAGACAAGCGAATTTATTCCCTTGATATGGGAGCTTTAATCGCAGGAGCGAAATATAAAGGTGAGTTTGAAGAAAGACTGAAAGCGGTCATAAAAGAAGTTACTTCCAGTGATGGGAATATCGTTCTTTTCATTGATGAGATTCATACGCTCGTAGGTGCCGGTGGTGGCCAGGGAGCTATGGATGCCGCTAATATTCTAAAACCTGCACTTGCCCGTGGTGAACTTCGTGCAATTGGAGCTACCACACTTGATGAGTATCAAAAATATTTTGAAAAAGATAAAGCACTGGAACGTCGTTTCCAGAAAGTGAATGTGGAAGAACCTGATACCGAAAGTGCGATTTCTATACTTCGCGGTATCAAAGAAAAATATGAAACCCACCATAAGGTACGTATCAAAGATGAGGCTATTATTGCTGCGGTTGAGTTATCACAACGTTATATCACAAACAGGTTTTTACCCGATAAAGCTATTGACCTTATGGACGAGGCAGCATCTAAATTAAGAATGGAGATTAACTCCAAACCTGAAGAACTGGATGTTTTAGATCGCAAGATCATGCAACTCGAGATTGAAATCGAGGCGATCAAAAGGGAGAAAGATGAGAATAAGCTGAAATCGCTGCGCTCCGATCTGGCTAATTTAAAAGAGGAGCGAAATGATCTTCACGCGAGATGGATGGGTGAAAAAGAAGTAGTTGATAATATTCAAAATTTAAAGTCGGATATCGAAGACTTTAAACTTGAAGCTGAAAAAGCCGAGCGTGAAGGTGACTATGGAAAAGTGGCCGAATTACGTTACGGCAAGGTTAAGGAAGCTCAGGAAAAACTTGAAAAACTTCAGGAACAGGTTGCTGAAAATAAAGATGGAAAATCCCTGATCCAGGAAGAAGTAACTAATGAGGATATTGCAGAGGTTGTTGCTAAATGGACAGGCATTCCGGTAACCAAAATGCTGCAAAGTGAACGGGAAAAACTCCTTAAACTGGAAGACGATCTTCATAAAAGAGTTGTTGGCCAGGAAGAAGCAATTACCGCCGTGAGTGACGCCATCAGGCGAAGCCGCGCAGGATTGCAGGATCAGAAAAGACCGGTTGGTTCATTCTTATTCCTTGGTACAACCGGAGTAGGCAAAACAGAACTTGCAAAAGCACTTGCAGAATATTTATTTGACGACGACTCTGCAATGACCCGTATTGATATGAGTGAATACCAGGAAAGACATTCGGTAAGCCGATTGGTTGGTGCACCTCCGGGATATGTGGGTTACGATGAAGGCGGACAGTTAACCGAAGCAGTTAGAAGGAAACCTTATTCGGTAGTCTTGCTGGATGAGATCGAAAAAGCACATCCCGATACTTTCAATATCCTGTTACAGGTATTGGACGAAGGACGTCTAACCGATAATAAAGGTCGTGTGGCAGATTTTAAGAATACGATCATTATCATGACTTCAAATATGGGCAGTCAGATTATTCAGGAGAAATTTGAAAATATCAAGGATGTGGATACAGCGATGGAAACCGCGAAAGTTGAAGTTCTAGGACTTTTAAAACAAAGTGTACGTCCTGAATTTCTTAACAGGATTGATGATATTGTAATGTTTAGTCCTTTAACCAAAAGCGACATTAAAAAAATTGTTGACCTGCAGTTAAAAGGAGTGCAGAAAATGCTTTCTAAGCAACATATAGTTCTGGATGCCACAGAAGAAGCTATCCAATATCTTGCAGCGAAAGGATTTGATCCTCAATATGGAGCCAGACCTGTGAAAAGGGTTATTCAGCGAGATGTTTTAAATAAACTTTCCAAAGAGATACTCGCAGGGAAAATAAGTACAGATAGTATTATTTTACTGGATGAGTTCAATGAGGAACTGGTATTTAGAAACCAGGAACAGCTCGCAAAAAATGAATAATTTACACATACCTTAAAAAGAAAAAAGCGGTAGATTTCTCTACCGCTTTTAATTAGGGATTCATCATCACCAACTGTCAATTTCCCTTTTCAATTCTTCTTTGGATCTTCCGGTTTTCTCTTGCATTCTTCCAAGCATTTCATCAAATTTACCTTCAGAATATTCAACATCATCATCGGTGACTCTGCCATATTTTTGCTTAAACTCTCCTCTGATTTGTTTCCATTTTCCTTCTAACTCATCCTTATTCATAATTTAGTTTTTAAATGTTAACAGGTTAAATATATTTATTCAACTTTTTTATGCGTCCCAAGAAACTCCCATAATTCTCTTAAACATTTGTTATTTTTGAAATCCAATATATTTCCATGAAAAAGTTCCTGCTTTTACTGATAGTTTTAACACTTTTTACGGCATGTGCCGTCACCCGGAAAATCGAGAATGAAAGTGTTCAATTAAAATTTCTTGATGAATATGTATTGCCTGGGGATCTTCAATTTCAGAATACTCCCGTTGGCGGACTCTCCGGAATAGATTATTACGGGGGCAAATATTACCTTATTTGTGACCAGTCTTCAAACCCCAGAATTTATACAGCGAATCTTGAATTTACTGATAATAAGTTTAAGAATATCGAAATTGACGGATTGATAAAAATTCAGAAAACTGAGGATTATAGCTCCGATTTTTTGGATCCTGAAGCTATTAGGTTTGATTCAAAAAGAAACGAAATTGTCATTACCAGTGAGGGCCTTATCGATGAAAACAAGGATCCGGGAATATATGTGCTGTCTCCGGGGGGAACTATTCAGAGCAAATATAAGATACCCGAATATTTTAATAGCAATGGTGAACAAAAGCCAAGAAACAATGGAGTTTTTGAAGGTTTAAGTGAGAGTTATGATCATCGAGGTTACTGGGTAGCCACCGAACTACCTCTGGAAAAGGATGGTTCCAAACCTAAACTCTTCCCTACCCATTCCCATGTTAGAATCACCAAATACGATAAAAACACAGGGGAACCTATGCAACAGTTCGCTTATAAACTGGAAGGGATCTCAAAACTTCCAATAAATTTTTTCGCGGTGAATGGGGTTACAGAACTTCTGGAATACGCGCCTGATAAATTTCTGATTCTGGAAAGAGCTTATTCAGCGGGTTATGGCTCAAATGGAAATACAGTAAAAATATTCCAGGTTGATATTTCAAAAGCATCCAATACCCTGAATTTCGAGAATCTTAAAACAGCTGATTATGAAATCCCTGACAAACACCTCATCTTTAATTTTAAATCGGTAAAAGATCAATTAACTGAAGGAATTATTGATAATATTGAAGGTATGAGCTTTGGCCCTGTTTTACCTAACGGCAAACAGTCCTTGCTATTAGTATCAGATGATAACTTTAGTAGTTTCGGGCATCAGATTACCCAGTTCATACTTTTAGAAATTGAATTCAAAAAGTAACAACTTCACACCCAAGTGCTGTTTTTATAAATCTGCATTGCTTCTACTTTTCTTCATTCAATTCCCAGAAGATATCTCAGGATCCTTCATTAACTAAATAATCCCGCGAGCTGACCTGGGCAGGGCCCGTTTTTTTTGCTTTTATTCCTGCCATGCGGAACCAATTAATCTTCGCCCCGAATGCCTGCCACCATTCCTAGGTCATTCCCACTAAGTCCTAGTTTAAAAATGCCCCAGGAAGACGCTCCCCGATCGAAGAGAAAAACCTTAGAATGAAAGAATTACGAGACCACTACCCCACAGATAAGCAAAATTTTTTTATATTGGTCTTCTTATTCTTAATTTTATTTAAAAAGATATGGAACATCATAAATAATTTTCTTTATACCTTTTTCTCATTATCGCAAAATGCTTAAATATTTACTAACTTTTATTTTCCTCTTCCTTGTAGTGTCACCTGCTAGTCTTTTCGCGCAAAAAGTGAATAGCGCTTATCGCCTACACATAAAAAAAACCACCTCCACGGTAAAAGTTGACGGAATAATGGATGATAAGGCCTGGTCAAAGGCAGATGTCGCTACTGATTTTTATATGATTCTCCCCACTGATACCAGTTATGCCGAGGTCCACACTGACGTAAGAATGACCTATGATCAAGAAAACCTTTATCTATTTGTGACTAATCATCACGGTGTCCCGGGTCCTTATATGGTAGAATCATTAAGAAGAGATTTCTCCTTTACCAAAAACGATAACTTTCTCATATTTATGGATCCTTTCGATGATCAAACCAATGGTTTTTCTTTTGGAGTAAATGCAGCAGGAGCTCAATGGGATGGGCTGATGTATGACGGTGGATCTGTGGACCTGAGCTGGGACAACAAATGGACCTCGGCTGTGAAAAATTATGAGGATAAATGGACTTTTGAAGCAGCTATACCCTTTAAAAGCATACGCTATAAAAAAGGAATTAAAGAATGGGGCATTAATTTTGGCAGAAATGATCTAAAGACTACTGAAAAATCCAGCTGGGCTCCTGTGCCCCGCCAGTTTCCCTCAGCCTCCCTAGCCTATACAGGCACCCTGGTCTGGGACGAAACCCCACCATCCACAGGATCAAATATTTCTTTAATTCCGTATATACTGGCAGGAGGAAGCAAGGATTTTAATGGCCAGGACGGGATAAACAAACGAAGTGAAGCTGGTCTGGATGCCAAAATTGGGTTAGGCTCTTCCTTAAACCTGGATCTGACGATAAACCCGGATTTTTCCCAGGTAGAGGTCGATCGGCAGGTGACGAATCTGGATCGGTTTGAACTATTTTTTCCCGAACGCAGACAATTCTTCCTGGAAAATGCGGATATAGTGGCCGGTTTCGGTTATGAAAATATCAGGCCCTTCTTCTCAAGACGCATAGGACTTAACGCTCCTATTGATTTTGGTGCCCGACTTAGCGGGAACATAGGCGAGGACTGGAGGATTAATGCCATGAGTATGCAAACCGGAAAAGTAAATGATATCGGGCTTCCAGCCCAGAACTTCAGCGTTATAGGGATACAAAAACGAGTTTTCTCCCGATCCAACATCAGGGCAATTTTTGTGAATAAAGAATTGCTGAACTACTCCCCCGATCCCTCATCAAATCACCCGTCCTATAACCAATTCAACAGAAACCTGGGACTGGAATATAATCTTGCTTCCGCCAATAATGTATGGACCGGCAAAGCAATGGTTTTAAAGTCCTTTAGCCCCAATGAATCCCAACAAAATTTAATTCACGCCGCCAATTTGCAATACACCAGTGGAAATCTGAACTTTAACTGGAGACATGAATATATATCGGAAAATTACCAGGCTGAAGTCGGTTATATCCCCCGCACCGGTTACTACAAGATCAATCCGAGTATTGGTTACCTTTTTTTTGGAAAGAACAAATATATCCTAAACCATGGCCCCCAGTTAAGCACTTCAATATTCTTTAATAAGCACTGGGAGAAAACCGAAAATCTGACTTTGTTTGAGTATATCCTGCGGTTTCATAGCCAAAGCGTTTTAAGCCTCTGGGCAGGGCAAGATTATGTGCAGCTGCAACAGCCCTTTGACCCTACTAATTTTAGTGGTATCGAACTGGCTGCAGGCACCCAACATCAATGGTATCGTTGGGGCGCTAAATTTAATTCTAAACCTCAGAGCATTTTCACCTATTCATTATCATACAGTTCAGGCGGGTATTATGCAGATGGAGCGATGACAAATTATGCTGCAGAAATGGGGTATAGGTTTCAACCGTATGTGGGAATCTCTCTTAACGCAACCTATAATGCTCTGGAACTGCCTGAGCAGTGGGGAGACACCAAATTCTGGTTGGTAGGTCCGAGCCTGGATGTGACCCTGACCAATAAGGTATTCTTTACGGCCTTTGCCCAGTATAATGAACAAATGGACAACCTTAATCTAAATGGTCGTTTTCAGTGGCGCTTTAGTCCTGCATCAGATTTATTCCTTGTTTATACCGATAATTATATTCCATACCCAGTTCAGGTGCAAAACAGAGCACTGTTAATTAAACTCAACTATTGGTGGAATTTATAACAATGTACTGCCATCGGTGAGCCAAAATTTTCTATGAAGAATTTTCTGGTAGAAGAAATAATCGATAATATTGGAGGGATGAATTACGGTCAAGGCGAGGCAACACTGTTATAGGTCTGCAGGCTTTAAGTTTCAAGTCACCCTTCTGGATATTACATTGAATTTAAAATCACTATAATGAAACATTTACTCCTGCTTTCACTATTAATACTATCGGGATGCCAGCATCAAAAGGAAGATGCTTCCGAAGAAAGGAAGGCTTCCCAGGTGACTACTTATTATTTTATACGTCACGCCGAAAAAGACACCCTCAACCCCGATAATGACGACCCAGAGCTAACAAAAGCCGGGGTGGAACGGGCACAAAAATGGGCAGAAGTTTTAAAAGATATCGATCTGGATGCTGTTTACAGTACAAATTATAAAAGAACGATTCAAACCGGAACACCTGTAGCCGAGAGTAAAGGCGTTGAAGTTAAAATCTATAATGCTAGAAATCTTTATGACACCGAATTTCAGAAAGCAACCCAGGGAAAGACTGTTCTTGTGGTTGGCCATAGCAATACGACTCCTCAATTTGTGAATGCTATTCTAAACCAGCCAAAATATTCAGATCTTTC
>JAGXII010000010.1 GCA_024635735.1 Christiangramia sp.
TGGCAGTAGATTTACTACTAGGTCTCCAGTGGGGTGATGAAGGAAAAGGAAAAATCGTTGACGTTCTCACCTCTAAGTACGATATTATTGCCCGTTTTCAGGGTGGCCCAAATGCCGGTCATACACTGGAGTTTGACGGACAAAAACATGTGCTTCACACTATCCCTTCAGGTATTTTTCATGATAATAGTAAGAATCTCGTAGGAAATGGTGTGGTGATAGATCCTGTTATTTTTAAAAAAGAACTGGATAATCTTGAAAAGCACAATATCGATTATAAGAGCAAACTTCTTATTTCCAGAAAAGCTCATTTGATTTTACCAACTCACCGTTTACTTGATGCAGCTTCTGAAGCTTCCAAAGGAAAAGCCAAAATTGGTTCTACATTAAAAGGTATTGGGCCTACTTATATGGACAAAACCGGTAGAAATGGTTTACGTGTAGGTGATCTTGAACTGGAAGACTGGAAAGACAGATATCGTGCACTGGCAGACAAGCATGAAAAAATGATTGCTTTTTACAATGTAGACGTTCAATATAATCTTAAGGAACTTGAGAAAGAATTTTGCAATGCTGTTGAAAGCCTGAAAGAACTCACATTTATTGACAGTGAAGAATATCTTCACCAGGCGATGAAAAGTGGAAAAACTATTCTGGCTGAAGGTGCTCAGGGATCCTTACTCGATATAGATTTTGGAACCTATCCCTATGTTACATCTTCTAACACCACTGCGGCCGGTGCCTGCACAGGTCTTGGTGTAGCTCCTAAGGAAATAGGAGAAGCTTTTGGAATTTTCAAAGCATACACAACCAGAGTTGGTAGTGGCCCATTCCCTACCGAACTTTTTGATGAAGTTGGTGAAACCATGGGACGCGTTGGTAACGAATTTGGTGCAACTACCGGAAGAAAAAGACGCTGTGGATGGCTTGATCTTATTGCCTTAAAATATGCCGTTCAGGTAAATGGTATTACCCAGCTTATCATGATGAAAGGGGATGTTTTAAGCGGTTTTGACACTTTGAAAGTTTGTACCGCTTACAAGTATAAAGGAGAAAAGATCACACATCTACCTTATAACATAGAACCTGAAAACCTTGAACCTATCTATACAGAGGTGAAAGGATGGAAGGAAGATCTTACCAAAATGACCGATGCTTCCCAACTTCCAAAACAATTCAATGATTACATTGAATATCTGGAAAAGGAACTTGAAGTACCAATCAAAATGGTATCTGTAGGTCCCGACAGGAAACAAACAATCCACAGATAGACATCTATCAAAAGGAAAATAAAAAAAGCCCGCCGGAAATCCGACGGGCTTTTTCATTTAGGATAATTCTTCTTTTTCTATCCTTCGCTATCGATAAATAAACTTGCGATAGCCACAGCAGTATCTCCAGAGATTGGCTCATCAAAAGCCTGAGTAACTGCGGTAGTTATGTCTCCAACGATCTCATTCGCGTAGGTAAGAGTAGTAAGATTTACTCCGCCCTGAGTTACATTTTCTTCTCCATCGTAGACCGCCTGAGTAGCTTCCGGCATTCCATCACCTCTCATATTAGTGGTGATCCAGCCATCAAGACCTCTTATTCTTCTTATTTCAGAAGCGTGTCTTGCCTCTACAGAATGAATCTGTAAAGCCGGTTCTAAGAATGGCGTTCCCATTAGGTTTGCAGCCTGACCTTTATAAGCCCTGACTCCGGTATCTTCAAAGGCCTGGGCCAGTGCTAATAATTGAGCATAAGCTGTTTCCTGACCAATTCCTCCTTCATTGAAAGGATCAAAAGCTCCACCCGCAGTAAAATCAAAGGTTGGTTTGTCTACAGGAGTTGCTCCTGCGCCTTCTAATCCGGCTTTTAAGAAATCTACGTGAGCCGTTTCATGCTTAGAAATCTGCATATAAGCAGCCTCTGCCCTGGCATAACCATCAAGTACACCAGATTCAAGAGCTTTTACATAAAATTCTGCTTCCAGGTATTCTAGCGTCAATGCCAGTTGTAGAGCGTCTACGGCTGAGTTTTCCTGAAACATAGAAGCGGCATTCATTTTATTTGAAGCAAGTCCGAAAGGTATCGCCGCTAATGCAGCTTTCTTTCCAAAAGAAGAAAGTGTTCCAAACATTTCCCGTCTTGAACTTGACTTGGTTGTCAATTTTTCGGATGTAAATTCATCCAGTAATTTTATAATACTCATAATTTATTTTTTTTCAGGTTAAAAGATTAGGATCCCGTCATTGGTTCAGGAAGGTTATTTGCAGTGAAATCGGTCACAATAAATCCTCCTGCAGCTTCAAATACTTCAGATGGATCGTATGCAAGGTCTAATCCGTTTTCATCAATAACATCATCTCCTGCAAAATATCCGGATTCCGGATCTATAAGAGATCGAATAGCAGAAGCATGCCTGGCTTCTACTGAAACTATCTTCCCTGCAAGCGTTAGATAAGTTGCATCGGCTATCCTGTCTCCTGCACCATTATAAGCTCCAACTCCGGTGTCTTCTAAAACCTGAGCATATTGAAGTACTGAGTCACGACTATCAAAATCGATCGCAGAAACGTCAAATTCAAGATCGGGAAGTGTGTTTTCTTCTCCTGCAGCAGTAGTAATAGCTGCTTTAAAGAAATCTCTGTGTATCACTTCGTGGTTATAAAGGTCATCGAAGATTTCTTTTTCATTATCCGGTGCTCCGGCATAATAAGCTCCAGCCCTTACCTGAGTATAGAAAGCAGCCTCAAGTTGTTCTAATGCGTATGCATAATTAAGAATACCAACATCACCACTCCCAAGATCAAAAACTTCTTCCCCTGGTTCTGGTTCTGGTTGAGGCATAGGCTGATTCATCTCTCCTCCTGGATTAAACATGTCATCTTCACTACAGGCGTACAACAAAAAGCTGGATCCCGCTAAACCGAGTCCCCCTAATTTGATGAACTTCCTTCGCGAACTTCTTTTCGAATTGTTGGAAGATGTTTCTACAACATCTACCTTCACTAAGGGTTTTTTCATAATCTAAATATTTTAGTTTCACTGAAACTTACGAGCGAAACATTACTACGGTTTTCAAACGATAGTTAAGATTATCTTAATGCCGCCTAATTTTGGAAAGGTTTAGGATTTCCCGGAAAAAAATTATTTTTTCTTTATGTTAATATCTTTAAGAGTTTTAGAGACACCTCACTTTCAAATACTAATTGATCCGGTATTTTCGTTACTTTTGAAAAAAATTTGACTTGTTTAAAAACTCTCTTTTTACATTAATCTGGCTCCTATTAATTCCTGGTTATCTTTTTTCGCAAACTCAGGAAATTAACTATGATTCCGATAGAACTCTGAAGAATGAGGAGCGTTACCCGGGCGCACTGATCTTAAGTAAAGTGGACAATCAGGTTTACTTTGATCATAATGGTATTGAAGTCTGGTGTGACAATGCCGTATTTTATAAAGAATACAATTTCTTTAAAGCCTACGGAAATATAAGAATGCAACAGGGAGATAGCGTTCGTATGACCAGTAATTACGCTGAATATAACGGTGATACTGAATTTGCCTTTGCAAGCGGAAATGTAAAAATGGAAAGACCCCAAACCACGTTGGAAACAGATAGTCTTTTCTTTAATCGCGTTAAACAGGAGGCCTATTATCGCAGTGGTGGGAAAGTACGCGATACAGCCAGTGTTCTTACCAGCAAGATTGGCCGTTATTTTATGGAAGAAGACAAGTATAGTTTTATTTCTGATGTTGTAGTAACTAATCCCGAATACACCATCAATTCTGAACAACTCGATTTTTATTCAGAAAACGGGAATGCCTATTTCTATGGTCCAACCACTATTGAAAGTGAAACGAGCACAGTTTATTGCGAACGTGGCTTTTATGATACCCGCGAAGACCATGGTTATTTTGTGAAAAATTCCCGAATCGACTATGACAATCGCATCCTTAAAGGTGACAGCCTATATTTCAATAGAAAGAATAGTTTTGCTTCGGCGACCAATAATATTAAGGTAATAGACACAGTCAATAATAGTAAGGTTACAGGCCATTATGCCGAAGTTTATCGTGATAAGGATTCAGTATTTATTACCAAAAGAGCAGTTGCCGCCTCCTTACAGGATAAAGATTCCGTATTTATTCACAGTGACACGCTTTTGATCACCGGGAAACCGGAAAAGAGAGTTATTCGTGGATATTACGATGTACGCCTTTTTAAAAGCAATATGAGCGGAAGGAGTGATTCAATCTATTCCGACCAGGAGTCAGGACTTACAAGACTTATTAGCCTAAGCGCAAAGAAACCCATTCTTTGGTCTGAAGAAAATCAAATGACAGGTGACAGCATTTATCTTCAGAGTAATACCGAGACCGAACAACTGGACTCTTTACTGGTATTTAACAATGCATTTCTTATTCAGAAGGATAGTATTGAAGGTTTTAACCAGGTAAAAGGAAAAAAACTTATAGGCCTTTTTAATGATGAAAATGAGCTTTATGAAGTCAATATCAATAAAAATACCGAGACCCTAAATTACATGCGGAATAGTGAAAATGAACTCATAGGTATTAACAAAGCATTGTCTAGCTCTATAAAAATCTTATTCGAAAACAGGAAAATTCAGGATATCTATTATTATAACCAGATAGATGGAAAGCTCACCCCCGAAAAGGACTTTCCTCCTAACGCAAGAAAATTAGCAGGTTTTAACTGGCGTGGAGATGAAAGAATAATGACGAAAGAAGGACTCTTTGAAGGACAGCCTGAACCTGAATTGACGAAGATTAAGGGAATTGCTTTGCCCGATGAACCCGAAGAATTCTTTGAAGACAGAGAGGATGATGACCCTCTGCTAAATGAAAATTCAAGGCTGAATCCAAAAATCCTAAAGAATCGTAAGGAAGATACTTTAAAATTCAAAACGGAAAATCATACCGAACTTCTGAAGTCTGAAAAAGCTAAAGATTCAATTAAACAGAAAGATTCCATCAAAAACCCCTCGCAGGGAAATAATTCATTTTGAAAGAAGACTTTTTAAAATATCAGGCACAAACTACTCCTCACCCTCTTTCACTGGAGGTTAGTCATGCCAGCGGATGTTACATATACACAACAGACGATAAGAAACATCTGGATTTTGTAGCCGGAGTTTCTGCATGTAGCCTGGGACATTCACACCCTAAAATCGTGAAAGCCATTAAAGACCAGGCCGGTAAATACCTGCACGTAATGGTGTATGGAGAATATGCGCAGGCCCCGGCTGTAGAACTCACGAAATTACTTGCTGCTCATTTACCAGATCCATTAAATAAAACCTATTTAGTGAATTCAGGTACCGAGGCTATTGAAGGTTCTTTAAAATTAGCCCGGAGAGCTACAGGAAGAAGTGAAATTATCGCTGCCAGGCATGCTTATCATGGCAATACAATGGGTTCTTTAAGTCTCATGGACTTCAAAGAGCGCACAAAACCCTTTGAGCCCTTAGTAGGTGATATTTCTTTCATAGAATTTAACAAGGAATCAGATCTTCAAAAGATCACTACAAAAACAGCGGCTGTAATTCTTGAAACTATCCAGGGAGGTGCGGGATTTATTATTCCAACAAATGATTACCTGAAAAAAGTAAGTTCCAGATGTAAAGAAGTTGGAGCTTTACTCATCCTGGATGAGATTCAGCCGGGATTTGGAAGAACCGGTAAACTTTTCGGCTTTGAAAATTTTGAAGTGGTTCCAGACATTGTGGCACTAGGAAAAGGCATGGGCGGCGGACTTCCTATTGGAGCATTTTCGGCCTCGGAAGAGCTAATGGATTTACTTATGGATAATCCCAAACTTGGCCATATAACTACCTTTGGAGGAAATCCATTGATCGCTGCAGCGGCCCTGGCCACTCTAAAGGAAATTTCTGAAACCCGGATTATTCCTGAAACTCTGGAAAAGGAAAAATTATTTAGAAAACATCTGCAACACCCGTTAATAAAAGAAATAAGAGGAAAGGGACTTATGCTGGCTCTTATAATGGAATCTGCCGAAATTGCCGATAGACTTATCCTCCAGGCGAAAGAAAAAGAGCTTATTCTTTTCTGGTTATTATTCGAAAAGCGCGCTGTGCGCATCACTCCGCCATTAACGATTTCTAACGAAGAAATTATGAAAGGTTGTGGCATTATTGTTGACATACTTAACAAAATTAAGGCAGGCCCCGGAGCTGTTAATTAATTTGTTAACAACAATATAACATTTCCCGGGAATAGCTTTTAATGATTTATAACTTTAGTTCAGAAGAAATCCCCTAATCACCTCTCTTATGCAGCTAAGCCATAACGAAGAAGATAATTTCTCACTTGATCGCTTCGAATCCATGCTTAAAACAAATGATGTTTTGTTTTTTGATTCTAACGAATTTGAAAACATAATTCATCATTATCTGGAGAATGGAAAAATTTCACTTGCAAAAAAGGCTGTTAAACTGGGACTGGCTCAACATCCGGATTCCGTGAATTTAAAGCTTTTCAAAGTTGAAATTTTAGTATTTGAAGATAAGCTCGATCTGGCAGATGGAATTTTAAATGAACTTAAAGATCTGGAAGCTTCCAATGAAGAAATCTATATTCAAAAAGCACAGATTTGTTCTAAAAGAGATCTGCACCAGGAAGCTATTACCATGTTGGAGGCCGCATTAGAGATCACCCTTGAAGATGCCGAGATTTTCGCACTTATAGGGATGGAATATCTTTTCCTTGAAGATTTCGAAAATGCCAAATACAGCTTTATGAAATGCCTTGAGGCAGATGAAGATGATTATTCAGCACTCTACAATATCATGTATTGTTTCGATTTTCTTGACCAGAAAAAAGAAGCTATCGAGTACCTGAACATGTACTTAAACAAGCACCCATACTGCGAAGTGGCCTGGCATCAGGTTGGGAAACAGTATTTTGATCTTAAACAGTACAATAAAGCGCTGGCAGCGTTTGATTTCGCGATTATAAGTGACGACAGATTTATTGGGGCATACCTGGAAAAAGGGAAGGTTCTGGAAAAGCTAAAGCGTTATAATGAAGCGATTGAAAACTATAATATCACGCTGGGACTCGAAGATCCTACTTCCTTTGCATATCTGAGAATTGGAAAATGTTATGAGAAACTTGGTTGTGATGAACTTGCTCTTAAAAATTATAAGCAAACCGTTCATGAAGATCCTTTGTTGGATAAAGGCTGGATAGCGATTACCGATTTCTATATACGTAAAATGAATTTTCAGAAAGCCCTTTACTACATCAATAAGGCAATAAATATTGATGAGGAAAATGTGCTGTACTGGAAACGATATGCGAAGATCAACAACAGGCTAAACTTTTATGAAGAAGCTGAATATGGCTATAAAAAAAGCCTTGATTTAGGAAACTACGAACTTGAGACCTGGATAAAACGCTGTGATATTTTAATTGGCCTTGGTGAATTTGAAACTGCAATCCACAGCATGTTACAGGCATTGGAGTTCTATCCAGATATGGCTGAAATAGAATACCGCCTATCGGGTCTTTTCTTTGCAACGAACAAAGGAGAAAAAGGTTATTTTCACCTTAAGAATGCTTTGAAAATAGATCCTGAATACTACATCATCATCGAAGAATTATTCCCTAAGATTTTCGATAGAAAAAGCGTAAAACAAATTATAAATTCCTTCGTAAATCTCTCTTAGTAATTTTGCTACCTTTGAGCAAAATCATAAAAAAAGAAGATGCAGCGAAGCTTTTTGGAATACCTTACGATCACCCTTAAAGGAATGGCTATGGGAGCAGCTGACGTGGTTCCGGGAGTCTCCGGAGGAACCATCGCATTTATTTCAGGAATTTACGAAGAATTAATCTCCACCATAAGCGGTATAAAACCCGGCCTGATCACTACCTGGAAAAATGAAGGTTTTGGCAAAATGTGGAAGGAAATGAATGGTAATTTTCTGATAGCCTTGCTTACCGGAATTTTAATCAGCCTGTTTACCTTAATGAGACTGGCTAATTATTTACTGGAAACACATCCGGTACTCATCTGGTCTTTCTTCTTTGGTTTGGTGCTTTCAAGCATCTGGTTTGTTGCAAAACAAATTCCTAAATGGAATTATAAAGTGATAATATCGCTACTCATTGGTGCAGCTATTGCATTTTATTTAGTAAGCCTTCCGCCGCTTTCACCAAATTCCAGTTATTTATTCCTTTTTTTCGCGGGAGCAATTGCTGTTTGTGCAATGATTCTTCCGGGAATATCAGGTGCTTTTATTTTAGTTCTATTAGGAGCCTATAAATCGGTAACCGAAGCTGTTCATGATTTTAATGCAGCTGTCCTTGGAGTTGTTGCTTTGGGAGCCATATTTGGTCTTCTCACCTTTTCAAGAGTTCTCAAATGGCTTTTTGTCCATTACAGTAGTATAACACTCGCAGCACTAACCGGGTTTATTGCAGGATCATTAAATAAGATCTGGCCATGGAAAGAAGTGCTGGAAAAAGCTATTTTTGGTGAAAAAGAGGTTGTAATCAGGGAAGCTTCAGTATTACCATGGAATTTTGAAGGAAACCCACAAACGATCTGGGCCGTATTATTAATGCTGGCAGGCTTTTTATTAATTATTATTTTAGAATCTGTAGCTACTCAAAAACCTGTTTCTGCCAATGCAGCAGACTAGAACTCTTACTGATAAGTTTCTCCTTATTTTAAAGGGGCTTGCTATGGGTGCCGCTAATAAAGTTCCGGGGGTTTCCGGAGGCGTGGTTGCATTTGTCGCCGGGTTTTATGAAGAGTTTATCTACTCACTTCAAAAAATAAATCTAAAAGCCTTTAAGCTACTTATTTCAGGAAGATTTCGCAGTTTATACCGGTACGTGAATGGCAAGTTTCTTGGCCTGCTCATTTTAGGGATGCTAATAAGCTATTTTAGTGTATCCAAACTGCTGGACTACCTCATAATACATTACGAATTATTTGTCTGGGCGTCTTTCTTCGGAATGATCATTGGCTCCATTTATTATATAAGTAAGGATTTTGACGAATGGGACAAAAACTCTATACTTTTCGCCATATTAGGCATTATTGCGGGGATTGCCATAAGTTTTCTTGAGCCGGCACGTCAAAATGATAATCTCTGGTTCGTTTTCTTCTGCGGGATAATTAGCGTTTCGGGCATGACCTTACCCGGGCTTTCGGGTTCCTTTATACTCATCCTTTTTGGCAATTACGTCCTGCTTCTCGTAGACTCCGTAAATGCACTATATGATACCATCGCTAACATCCTGGTCCTGGATTTTTCTTTCCTTTATGATTTTGAAAGAATTAGAATGCTGCAGGTTCTTCTGGTTTTCGCAGCGGGTTCTCTTGCCGGTCTGGTTTCTCTTTCCCATTTGCTGGGATATGTATTAAAAACGAATAAAAAGGAAACCTACGCGATGATAATCGGCTTTATCGCTGGTTCTCTTGGAGTGGTGTGGCCATGGAAGGAAAAAATATTCAAAACAGATGCTACAGGTCATATTCTATTTGACCGTGAAGGACATAAGATTATTGATAATTACGACCGATACTGGCCCGATTTTCATCATTCTGAAACCTGGCTGGCCTTATTTTTGTTTTGATAGGAATCTTTATCGTTCTGGGACTTGCGTGGTATGAAAACAGTAAATCAAAAAAATGAGAACTTTCGGGCTTATAGGAAAAAATATCGATTACTCATTTTCGAGGAAGTACTTTACGGAAAAGTTTACGAAAGGAAAGATTAATGCAGAATATCGCAATTTTGATATTCCTGCCATTTCAGATTTTCCGAATATAATTCAGAAAAATAGCATTTCGGGTTTGAATGTCACCATTCCCTATAAGCAGGAGATCATTCCTTTTCTGAATAACTTAAGTGAAGACGCAAAAAATATTGGAGCAGTCAATACCATTAAATTCGAAAAAAATGGTTCCCTCACCGGACATAATACCGATTTCTCCGGATTCCAAAAGGCGCTTGAACCTCATCTTGAAAAACAGCATAAAAAGGCTCTTATTCTAGGGACAGGCGGAGCTTCGAAAGCAGTCGCCTATGCTTTGAAAACACTTGGAATTGAATCCAGGTTTGTTTCAAGAACAGCTTCAGAATTTCAGTTTTCTTACGATAACCTGAATGAAGAAATATTAAACCATTATCACTTAATCATTAATTGCACTCCATTAGGCACTTTTCCAGATATTGAAAAACATCCGGAATTACCTTTCCAATACCTTTCACAAGCACATCTCATCTTCGATCTTATCTACAATCCCGGAGAAACACGACTCATGAAACTTGCCTCCCAAAAAGGTGCTAAAACCCTAAACGGCTTAAGAATGCTGGAATTGCAGGCAGAAAAAGCCTGGGAAATCTGGAATTTATAAAATTTGTAGTTCAATACAGGCTTTACTGGCTATAAATAAAACCATTCCCTTGCCCAATTTTAGGGGAGTTATTATCTTTCACCTTTAATTGACTTTTAGAACCCTAACATTGAAAGATATGTCTCAACAAGAAAATGAAAATAAAAAGAAAGAGCTTTCAGAAAATGAGGTAAACAATTCCGGTTCCACCAAGAAACCAGAGAATGTTGCTGAAGAAGAAAGCAAAAAAATGTCGGTAGAACCTGTTGAGGATGAAACTAAGGAATCAACTGAGGAAAGTTTAGAGAATTCAGATAAGTCTACCAACGCAGTAAGTGAGGAGGATAAAGAAGATACAGATCATGAAGATGCTATGCTGAACGAGTCGGAATCTGGAAAGGCCACTTCAGAAAAAAAGAAGCTTGAGAAAAAGAATCCTGAAGAGGAGGATCCTTATCACGATATAGAAGAAGAGAATCCGGAAAATCCTTTTTTCAAAGAGCCCGAAGTAGCTTCAGAAGAACCGAAAAAACCCAAAAAGAAGGAGCATAAAAAAGCAAAACCATCGTCGTCTACAGATCATGAAGACGCTATTGTCTCAGAATCTGCTTCAGCTAAAAAAAGTAAGTCCAAAGATTCAGATGCTAATGATGACGAGTTGGATAGCGAAATTGGTGATGCAGTGGTTGGGGAGAATAAAAAATCTTCCGGTAGCCACGAAGAGGATATGGATAGTGCCGTAGCCGAAGATAGTGAGGATGAGAGTGCCACCGAGCGCCATAATATTAAGAAAAAGGATTATCACTCTATGACAAAGGAGGCTTTGGCCGATGAACTGGAGCGTCTTTTAAAAAATGAGAAAATCCAGGCCATCAAAGAACACGTTGCAGAGATTCGCGCCGAATTCAATGCGAAGTTTGATGAGGAAATGGAAGAAAAAAAGGAAGAATTTCTGGCAGATGGCGGTAATATAATTGACTTCCACTACTCTACCCCGCTTAAGAAAAGATTCAATTCCATTTATTTCGATTATAAGGAGCAACGAAACAATTACTACCGTCGTCTTAAAAAAGATCTCAACGAAAACCTGAACAGACGCCTTCAATTAATTGAAGAATTAAAGGGTCTTTTAGGCGTAGAAGAAAATATTAATACTACATACAATCATTTTAAAGAAATCCAGGAGAAATGGCGTACGGCGGGGCCAATCCCTCGCGACCAGTACAACAA
>JAGXII010000011.1 GCA_024635735.1 Christiangramia sp.
CACACTTCCTATGAAGGGATGGAATTAATGAATTATTCTCCCTTAATCTATGCATAGGGCCAAAAAAACATTGCGATTACAGGTAAGGGAGTTTTCAATGGTCAGGCAGATAACGAGAACTGGTGGAATTGGGTTGGAAAGGAAGAATATGGTTATAAGGAAGGCGAGCCTAAACAAACCGATGAAGATAAATTACCGCGTTTGCGTAAGATGATTGCCGACGGTGTAAAAGTGGAGGATAGAAAATTTGGAGAAGGTTCTTATTTGAGACCAACTTTCTTCGAGCCTTTTGAATGTGAAAATATCTTAGTACAGGGTGTAACTTTTACCAATGCTCCGTTTTGGATATTACATCCTATAAAATCTAATAATGTAGCTATAGATGGGGTTACGGTAAGAAGTCACGGACCTAATAACGATGGCTGTGATCCTGAATACAGTAAAAACGTTCATATTAAAAATTCAATTTTTGATACCGGTGATGATTGCATTGCGATAAAATCTGGCCGTAATAATGATGGTCGTAGAGTTGCGATACCAAGCGAAAATATTATTGTTGAAAATTGTGAAATGAAAGATGGTCACGGCGGTGTTGTGATGGGAAGTGAAATTTCTGCCGGGGTACGTAATGTTTTTGTTAGAAACTGTAGGATGGACAGCCCAAACCTGGATCGGGCTATTCGTATTAAGACCAATACTTTACGTGGTGGATTTGTTGAAAACGTCTATGTGAAAGATTTACAGGTTGGCCAGGTAAAAGAAGCTGTGTTAAAAATCAATACCTATTATGGTATTTATGATAATCAGGAAGGTGAATTTATCCCGAGTATTAAAAATATTCTATTGGAGAATATTACGGTAGAAAATGGTGGAGAATATGGCTTGCTTATCAAAGGAAGGGAAAGTTCTCCGGTTAAAAATGTAGTGCTCAAAAATGTAACTATAAAAAGTACAAAAACACCTCTTTCTATTGAAAACTGTGAGCCTGTGAAATTTATAAATACGACCATTAATGGAAAAGCATATTAACAAGTCTAAAAGCAATTCAAAAAATTACACCCATGAAAAAAATAAATTTACTTCCGGTTATTGCCTCACTTCTTCTGTTTTCCTGTAATGACAGTAAGAAAGAAAATAAGGTTTCAGAAGATACAGTCGTAACAGATAACGAAATTTCTTCAACCTCTTATGATACTTATGCTGAACTTTCAGCAAAAGAAGGTGGCTCATGGAAAGGTCATGAATATGAAGGCGGAGATTTTAAGAATGTGGAAAGTTTAGATGTGCCAAAAGAACATACAGATCATTCCTGGTACATAAGATATGAAGGTCCGGGCTGGGAAAATAAACAGGTAGGTTATAGATTATACCTGGACTGGAGAAACGCTATAGATATCTTCGGTAAAAAGGTAGATACATTGGTGCTTCCTTATGTAGGTCAGGATGGTTTTGATTCCTACCACGAAGCTTCACCATGGGGTCAGGATATTCTGAAGGCTGGAAAGTCTATGGGAATTGGTGGTTATGGAAGATATATGAATGATACCGTAGCTCACTTCAGAAATGTTGCTCATACAAAAGCTAAAGTTAGCAACTCAGCTTCCAGCTCTTCTGTAGTGATTGATTATCAGGGATGGAATACTGGAAAAGATACCATAGACCTTAAATCTAAGCTTAGCATTTTTCCGGAAGACAGATATATGAAAGCTGAATTAACACCTTCCAAAGAGATTGAGGGTCTTACCACCGGAATAGTGAAATTTCCTGATCTGGAACTTATGAAAAAGGAAGGAGAAAAATGGGGGTATATAGCCACCTATGGAACGCAGACTTTAGTAAGTGATACCGATAAACTAGGGATGGCAGTTTTCTATAAAAAAGATGAAGTGGCTCAGCAGGTAGAAGGAGTAAATGATCACTTATTGGTCTTTAAACCTACAACGAATACAGTTACTTATTATTTTCTTGGTGCCTGGGAACAGGAGAAGGGTGGAATTACTACTCAGGAAGATTTTGTGGCTAGCATCAACGAGCTATTGAATACATTGGAAAAAGACAACTCATTAAACTAAGATAGATGGTATTATCTCAAAAAAGTTCATTTCATTTATTACTTATATTTTTTATTCCCTTTTTGTTTTCGAGTTGTAAAGATTCAGAAACTAAAGAAGATGAGGCATCTGTTGAAACCACTCTGGAAAAAACTGTTCCTGAAGACCTTAAATGGTCCGAAAGAATGCTCATGTCTGAAATTTATCGTTTTCCAGAGGCTTCTAAACTGGATTTTAGAGAAGAACCTAAATGGAGCTATACCAATGGACTTGTATTAAAGGCTGCAAAGCAGGTTTACGAGCAAACCAATAAAAAGAAATATTACGATTATATCTATGATTTCGCGGATACTTTAATAACCGATGATGGAGAGATTAGAACCTATAAATTAAGCGACCAGAATCTGGATATGCTCAATTCGGGAAATGTTCTTTTATATCTATATCCTAAAACGAAGGAAGAACGTTTCCTAACTGCGCTAAAAACTTTACGAAGTCAAATAGATACGCAACCACGAACTCCCGACGGTGGATTCTGGCACAAGAAAAGATACACTCAGCAAATGTGGCTGGACGGGCTTTATATGGGAGAACCATTTTATGCGCATTATACGCAGATGTTCAGTGAAGGAGAGAAAGCGAAAGAAGCTTATGATGATATAGTGCATCAATTTGAACTTATCCAGGAGCATGCTTACGATCCAAAAACAGGATTGCTTTACCACGGATGGGATTCCAGTAAGAACCAAAAATGGGCAAATAAGGAAACAGGAACTTCACCTAACTTTTGGTCCAGAGCAATGGGCTGGTATGGAATGGCTATGGTAGATGTTTTAGATTACCTTCCGGAAGATCATAAAGGTCGTGAAAAGATCATTAAATATCTGAATCAGTTTGCTGAAGCGGTGACCAAATATCAGGATAAAGATTCGGGACTTTGGTACCAGGTGCTGGATCAGGGAGATCGGGAGGGTAATTACCTGGAAGCTTCAGGTTCTTCTATGTTTACCTATACTTTCGCCAAAGGAGTAAAAAAAGGCTACCTGCCTCAGGAATATTTACAGGTTGCAGAAAAGACATATGACGGAATTCTAAAGAATTTGGTTAAAGTTGAAGAAGATGGTGTGGTAAATCTAAATCAGGTGTGTGCCGTAGCCGGGCTTGGTGGTGACCCTTATCGTGATGCATCTTACGAATATTATGTAAATGAAGAAATTAGAAGCAACGATCCTAAAGGAACAGGGCCTTTTATTCTGGCCAGTTTACAGTTGGATAAATAAAAGAAGGAATGAGAAACTGCCTGAACCTTTTATTTCTAATCACTATAGGCGTTTCGGCTCAGAACACTTCCTATAAGTCAGAAGTATGGGTTTCAGATAAAGGTGATGGAACTTATACCAATCCAATTTTATATGCAGATTACTCAGATCCTGATGTAGCCAGAATCGGAGATGATTATTTTATGACTGCTTCCAGTTTTAATGCTGCTCCGGGTTTGCCTATTCTGCATTCAAAAGATATGGTGAACTGGGAACTGGTGAACCACGCATTATTGAAACAAGTGCCGGAAGAGACTTTTAAGATTCCTCAACATGGAAATGGCGTTTGGGCACCAAGTATAAGGTCTCACAATAACGAATTATATATTTATTGGGGCGATCCGGATCACGGAATTTATATGGTAAAAACCGATGATCCCTATGGAAGCTGGGAAAAACCGGTGCTCGTAATGGAAGGGAAAGGCCTTATTGATCCTTCCCCGCTATGGGATGATGACGGGAAAGCTTATTTGGTTCATGCTTATGCCGGTAGTCGTGCAGGAGTAAAAAGTCTCCTTTCAGTAAATAAAATGAATGAGGAAGGCACTAAAGTTCTTGATGCAGGTAAACATGTTTTTGATGGCCATGAAGATCAGCCAACGGTGGAGGGAGCCAAATTTTATAAGCGAAATGGTTACTATTATATTTTTGCTCCTGCAGGGGGAGTTGCAACAGGCTGGCAATTGGTTCTTAGATCAAAAAATATCTATGGTCCTTATGAGGAAAAAGTAGTTCTGGAACAGGGAAGTACTAAAATCAATGGTCCGCATCAGGGGGCCTGGGTTGAAACTCCCCAGGGAGAAGACTGGTTTTATCATTTTCAGGATGTAGAGGCTTATGGCAGAATTGTTCATTTACAGCCGATGAGCTGGAAAAATGACTGGCCGGTAATGGGAGAGGACAAGGACGGAAACGGAATTGGAGAACCTGTGAAAAGCCACAAAAAACCTTCCGTGGGAAAAGAATATGCCATCGTTACTCCGGCTGAAACCGATGAATTCACTTCAGATAGTTTAGGGCTTCAATGGCAGTGGAATGCTAATCCGGAAGTGGTATGGCATGCGAAATTACCCGGGGAAGATTACTTGAGGTTATTCTCAATAAAAGCTCAGGAAGATTATAAGAATTTATGGATGACGCCAAATATTCTACTTCAAAAATTCCCTGCACCTGATTTTACAGCCACTACAAAAATCAAACTTATCCCCGAAGAAGCTGAAGAAGGAAAGCGCGCCGGACTTATTATTATGGGAATGGACTATGCAACCTTGACGATTACTCAGGATAAACAAGGGTTTCTCATCAGGCAAACTAAGGCCATTGATGCTATTACCGGAACAAAAGAAGAAACTATTGCCGAAAAAAGAATTGATTCCAACGAAGTCATTTTCCGTGTTAAGATAAGTGCACCGAATGCGATGTGCGAATTCAGTTATAGCGAAGACGGTGAAAAATTCACAGAAATAGGCGAGGATTTTATGGCTAAACCAGGAAAATGGATAGGAGCTAAAGTTGGTTTATTTAGTGTAAGCACTCAGAAGGCTAAGCGCGGAGGCTATGCCGATGTAGCGTATTTCAGGATTACAAAATAACTCATCAGAATTAATATTTATGAGACACTTTTCAAGATTATCAATGGTTATTTGCCTTTTTTTATCTGGAATTTCTGCGATGTATGCTCAGCAAAAAACAGGTATAGACCTCAATTCTCTTTATGAGAATATCGAATTTGAAATGCCAAAAGTTAAGGAGCCTACGTTTCCAAAATATGAAGTAAATATTTTGGATTTTGGAGCGGTAGGCGATGGTCTTCAAAAGAACACTGCGGTCTTCGAAAAAGCTATTGCCGATGTAGCCGAGAATGGCGGCGGAAAAGTAGTAGTTCCAAGAGGGATGTGGCTCACGGGCCCGATCCATTTTCGAAGTAACATTAACTTGCACCTGGAAGATGGTGCGTATATAATCTTCAGTAAAGATTTTAATGATTATCCTCTTATTAAAACCAGCTTTGAAGGTTTGAATACCATAAGATGCGTTTCTCCAATAAATGCACGGGAAGTTGAAAATATCGCCATAACGGGTAACGGAATTATCGATGGGAATGGTGGCGCCTGGAGACCCGTACAGAAAGGGAAAATGACCGATAGTCATTGGAAAGAATTGGTGAATTCCGGAGGTGTTCTTTCTAAAGATGAAAAAACCTGGTTTCCTTCAGAAAAATCAAAGTTGGGTTATAACAGCACTACCAGATTCAATGTTCCCGATAAAATTTCAGAAGAGCACTTAGATTCCGTTAAAGATTTTTTACGCCCCGTGATGGTGAGTATCGCTAAGAGTAAAAGAATTTTACTGGATGGGCCCACTTTTCAGAATTCACCGGCGTGGAATATTCATCCTTTGATGAGCGAAGATATTACGGTTAGAAATTTAACAGTAAGAAATCCCTGGTATTCCCAGAATGGAGACGGGATCGATCTGGAATCCTGCAAAAATGTAGTGATCTATAATAACAGTTTTGATGTGGGAGACGATGCGATCTGTTTTAAATCAGGTAAAAATAAGGATGGACTTGATCGTGGAATGCCTACCGAAAATGTGATCGTAAAAAATAATATTGTTTACCATGGCCATGGTGGTTTTGTAATAGGTAGTGAAATGTCTGGCGGAGTTAAGAATGTGCATGTCTCAGATTGTACATTTTTAGGAACCGATGTTGGACTTCGATTTAAAAGTACCCGCGGCCGTGGCGGAGTGGTAGAAAATATCTATATCTCTAATATCAATATGGTTGATATACCTACAGAGGCCATCAGGTTCAACATGTTTTACGACGGCAATTCACCCGTTCTTGAACAGGATCAGAATCCTGAAGATGAAGCCCGTGATGATAACCCCATGCCTGTTACCGTTGAAACACCTGTCTTCAGGAATATTTATTTAAAAAATATTACCGCTACCGGTTCCCATAAAGCAGCTTTTTTTATGGGTCTTCCGGAAATGAAACTCGAAAATGTACAGCTGAAAAATTCTGTTTTTGAAACTGAAGAAGGGATTACGGTTATCGATGCGAAGAATATTGCCATGAAAAATATACGGATCCTTCAGAAGCAGGGCCCGGCAATGATTATTCATAATACCGAAGATCTAAAACTGAATGAAATCGACTATAAAAAATACGATGTACCAGCTGTTCAGCTTTCAGGAAAAAATAAAAATCTCAATTTTTTAAAAAGCGGTATTTCCGAAGCGGATATAAAGGAAAGATCTGGACTTAATAATTCTAAGAAAAAGCAGGCTAATTTAATTGAAGTCAGAACTACCGAGCAACTTGTAAAGGCGATCGATAATGCCAAGCCGGGAGATTCTATTTTTGTTCACAAAGGAAATTATAAAGTCAGCGAGCGTTTTTACATCAATGACTCCGGAACTAGCACAAATAAAATATATCTGGTTGGGGAGACCACGGGTGAAAGACCTAAACTTGATTTTTCTTCGATGAAAGAAGATTCTTCCAATCAGGGAATAGTATTAAAAGCAGATAACTGGTTTATTAAGGGACTTCAATTCTATAAAGCCGGGGATAACGGACTTCATATTCGCGGAAATAATAATCATATAGAATTCTGTAGTTTTTCTGAATGTTCAGATACCGGCCTGCAAATGGATGACGGAGCTTCCAATAATATTATTTTAAACTGTGATTCTTTTTATAATGCCGATTCTAAACTGGAAAATGCCGATGGTTTCGCGGTAAAAATGGATGTTGGTTCGGGTAATAAATTTATTGGCTGCAGGGCCTGGAATAATCTGGATGATGGTTGGGACGGTTACCTAAGAGAAGCCGATAATGTAAGTACTTCCTATGAAAATTGCTGGAGTTTTAGGAACGGATATTTAAAGGACGGAACTAAAGGCAAAGGCGATGGAAACGGTTTTAAAACCGGTGGGAGTGACAATAAGCTTAGAAAACATAATGCCTCTTATTATCGATGTATTGTGGCGGGAAATGTAAGTGATGGTTTCGATCATAACAGCAATCGGGGTACCGTATCTATTATCAACTGCTCGGCCACTGGCAACGGAAGGAATTTCGCTTTTTCGGAAAAAAATGGATTGGAAAAAATTGTGATCATCAATAGCCTTGTTCTAGGTGATCTTGGAAAGTACAATGCAAAGGTGAAGGAAGTTGAAAATAATAGCTGGCAGATGAATTCTGAAGTAACCGATAATGATTTTGTAGCCACTGATTTTTCTCAATTGGCAGCCCCACGTAAAAGTGATGGTAGTCTTCCGGATGTTGGTTTTATGAGACCTGTTAAAGGCAGCAAATTAGTAGATGCAGGTAAGATTCTGAAGAAATGTTACTCTGGGAAAGCTCCCGATCTGGGAGCTCTTGAAGCCGAAAAAATTGAAAACTGTAAAGATGATTAAGAAAATAGGTCTGTTTTTTCTATTGGCATTCCTATTGGTTGCATTTACAAATGAGCAAAGTAGTAGCCCGGATGGTTTTTGACGGAATGAGGGAATTAAAAATAGAGGTTGAATAAGGACTTCCTGTTTTAAAACAGATAGCATGAAATTTCAGAAAATATATGTGGTACTTATGATCATTTGTTTTTGTACAAATGTTCAGGCACAGAAAAAGCATGAGGTGAAACCTTATAGCATCGCCACTACCTATGAAAAACTGAAAAAAGATTATCCTTTTATCAGCCCAATAGAGACATTTTCTTCTGAAAATATTACCGCTATTGAAGAGGTGATCTATAAAGAAACCACCGAAAAAGATCTAAAAGCTGATATATACCTACCGAAAACTGATGGATCAGAAAAATATCCTGCGGTTTTACTAATACATGGAGGTGGCTGGCTAACAGGAAGTAAAGAGAATGAAAGAGTGATGGCGCAACATCTTGCAGCTAATGGTTATGTTGCACTAACAGCATCCTATCGTCTAGGTACAGAAGCAAAATATCCTGCCGGAGTAGAAGATCTTAAAGATGCTTTGAAATGGATGCGGGAAAATTCAGATGATTATCATATAAACACTGAAGAAATTGCAGTTTTAGGAGCTTCAGCAGGAGCACAACTGGCCACTTTATTGGGCGTAACTCCTGATTCTGATATCTATAAAACCAAAAATTCTGAAGAATCTGATGAAGTTCAGGCTATTATCAATATAGACGGAATTGTCTCTTTTGTGCATCCCGATTCCGAAGAAGGCTGGATGGCCGCAATCTGGCTCGGAGGTGGAATAGATGAAAAAAATGAACTCTGGAAAGAAGCTTCTCCGTTAGAATATGTAGATGCTAAAACTCCACCAACTTTATTTATCAATAGTTCACAGGCAAGATTTCATGCGGGTAGGGACGATATGGTGAAAATTCTGGATGAAAATAATATTTATAACGAAGTGCATACTATTCGTGATTCTCCGCACTCCTTTTGGCTCATGCATCCATGGTTTGATGAAACGCTGGATTTAACGCTTAGTTTCCTGGATAAAACATTAAAAAATTCTCGTATGGCCCAAGGACCTTATCTTGAAATTACAGTTTCAAAAGACGGTAATGCCGATTTTACCAGTATTCAGGAAGCAATAAATTCCACCCGTGATCTTGGTCCCGGAGAAGTGCTAATTCATATTAAAAATGGGACGTATAATGAGAAGCTTGAAATTCCCTCATGGAAACATCAGTTAACGCTGGTTGGAGAGGATAAGGATAAAACCATCATCACCAATAATGATTTTTCCGGAAAAATGAATCCCTTAACCAATAAGGAGTTTTCAACTTTTACTTCTTATACACTTCTCGTTCAGGGTGACGACATAAAAATTGAAAACCTGACTATTAAGAATTCCTCTTGTGGAGAAGGACAGGCTGTGGCCCTGCATGTAGAAGGAGACCGGTTTATCGCTAAAAATTGTAATATTCTGGGTTGCCAGGATACTATTTATACGGCTACCGAAGGCAGCAGGCAATTATATCTTAACTGTTATATAGAAGGCACCACCGACTTCATTTTTGGAGAAGCTACGGCGATATTCAGGAACTGTACTATTAAAAGTCTTAAGAATTCATATATCACCGCGGCTGCCACCCCAGAAAATCAGGAGTTCGGTTATGTATTTTTCAATTGTAAGCTTATCGCGGCTGATGATATTGATGAGGTTTACCTCGGAAGACCCTGGCGTTCTTATGCCAAAACTGTCTTTCTTAATTCTGAACTGGGAGCGCATATAGTACCTGAAGCTTGGGATCCATGGACCGGGGATAAAATGTTTCCGAATAAAGAAAAAACCACTTATTACGCTGAATACAATAGTTCCGGACCTGGAGCTTCAACGAATTCCCGGGTGGAATGGTCGCATCAGTTAACCCAAAAGGAAGCTGAAAAATATACGTTGAAGAATATTTTTGGTAATGATTGGTTTTGGGCTTCAAATGAAATGATGAAATAAATTCGAATATGAAAAATATCTTTTTGTACCTCCTTTTAATTTTGTCAATAACGGTATCGCCACAGGAAAAACCAACTTTATACCTCATTGGAGATTCCACCATGTCTGATAAAAAAGATCGCGATAAAAATCCTGAACACGGATGGGGACAAATGCTGCCAGAATTGATGACATCAGAGATCAATATTGAAAACCACGCGGTGAATGGTCGTAGTACGAGGAGCTTTATTTCTGAAGATCGCTGGAAAGAAGTAAAAATCAATTTGAAACCTGGCGATTTTGTATTTATTCAGTTTGGGCATAACGATCAGAAAATTAAGGACTCCAGCCGTTATACAAATCCTTTTACGCAATACCGGGCTAACCTTGAAAAATTTGTAAAAGAAAGCAGGGAGAAGGGGGCTACTCCTATTTTAATGAGCTCCATTGTAAGACGAAATTTTAACGAAGAAGGAGTGTTGGTTGATACTCACGGTGAATATCCGCTTGTCACAAGAATGGTTGCCGAATATCTGGAGGTTCCGTTCATCGATATGCAATTGATGACAGAACAATTAGAGATAGCTTACGGTCCCGAAGATTCCAGGAATTTGCATTTGCACCTGGAGCCGGGAGAAGATTCATACGAACCAGATGGCCGGCATGACGATACGCATTTATCCGAAAAAGGTGCGACCATTGTAGCAAGCCTTGCCCTGCAGGAAATTGCAAGGGAAAATTTAGAACTTAAAAAGTATATAAAACCAAAAGTCCTGGAGGAGAATTTATTTCAGAAATAAAGGTAATAGAGAAATATAGAATAATTTGAAAATTAAAATCAAATGGAAAAGTATATAGAATGTCAAAAACAGGCAATTGGTAAACTTTTAATGCTGGTTATATTATTTGGGACAGTGCAATCAGCCAGTTGTCAATCAGAAACTATCAATTGGGAAAAAGCGCAATATCAACCTACGGAATGGTATTCGAGTAAGAAAGCGAAGGAAATTGCTGATTATGTATTGCTTTATCAACATACTAATGGGGGTTGGCAGAAAAATATTGATATGGCTAAACCCTTGAGCAACGAGGAGATCCAGCAATTAAAAAAAGAGAAATCAAATAAAAAAGGCACAACTATAGACAATGGAGCGACCCATACGCAATTGAGATATTTGGCAAAGGTCTATAAAGCAACAGGAAATGAGACCTATAAAAACTCTTTCTTACAAGGTGTGGATTATTTACTGGAAGCACAATATGAGAATGGGGGCTGGCCCCAGTTTTACCCAATAAAAGAGGGCTATTATGAGCATATAACTTACAATGACGGTGCTATGATAGGCGTAATGGAGCTTCTAAGAAATATTGCGAAGAATAATGAGCCTTACAGATTTATGGATAATGAACGCAAATCGAAAGCCCAAAAGGCCGTAGATAAAGGATTAAAGATAATTCTGGCTACTCAGGTTAAAGTTGACGGAAAACTTACAGTTTGGTGTGCGCAGCATGATAAGGATGATTTTAGTCCGGCAAAAGCAAGGGCTTATGAATTACCTTCTTTAAGCGGAAAAGAAAGTGTAGATATCGTAGAATATTTACTTAAACTCAAGAATCCTTCCGAAGAAGTGAAAACTTCAATTAGAGGCGCAGTAGATTGGTTTGGAGCAAATAAAATAATGGGAGAGAAAGTAATTTGGAAGCAGGATGAATCACTTCTTGAAGGTCATGACAGGCTAGTTGTGGAAGATCCTAATGGTGGTACACTATGGGCGCGTTTTAATGAAATTGGCACCAATAAACCAATGTTTGTTGGACGGGATGGTGTGGTTAAAAGACATCTTAATGAAATTGAACAGGAGCGTAGAATTGGTTATAGTTATATAGATAACTATGCGGAAAAACTACTGAAAGAAGATTATCCTGAATGGGAAGCAAAACATTGAAATTAAAATGATTAAATGCAAGAATTTTTTTAAGGAAGAAGATAGCGAATGGGAACCAGCCGGGGAGGGCATCACCAGAAAGATTACCGGACATAATACTCAGTTAATGATGGTGAAGGTGAAATTTGAAAAAGGAGCAATCGGGTATTTACATGATCATTTTCATAGTCAGGCTTCGTATGTTGCATCAGGAAAATTTAAAATCACTATTGACGGAAAGGACGAAATCCTTGAAGAAGGCGATGGATTCTTTGTAAATCCAAATTTAAAGCATGGAGCTGAATGTCTCGAAGCCGGAATATTAATCGATGTTTTTAGTCCGCTTAGAGAAGATTTTTTGGAAGGCTGAAAAGGTTAAGATTGAAAATTTGACTTAATCGCCTTACTCTTATCAAGAATACGATAGCGATAAATTATTAGTAACTTAAGATTACTGAAATTATAAAGAAGTTTTAGAAACGAATGGAAAAAATTTTCGAACAAAGCTGGCGATGGTACGGTCCACATGATCCGGTAAATTTATCGAGTATCAAACAGGCTGGAGCTAATGGAGTTGTGACTGCGTTGCATCATATTCCGGTAGGCGAGGTGTGGAGTATTGATGAGATTGAAAAGAGAAAATCATTACTCGAAGAAAGCAATAAAAATAACCCGTTTCCTCTGCACTGGAATGTAGTAGAAAGTTTGCCTGTACATGAGCACATTAAACAGGGAAGGCCTGACAGGGATGATCATATTGAAAAATATAAAGTAAGCCTTAAGAATCTTGGTAAATGTGGAGTCACTCGTATTTGCTACAATTTTATGCCTGTTCTGGATTGGCTTAGAACCAATGTAAAATATCGCTTGGAAGACGGAAGTACGGCGTTACTTCATAATTTGGAAGATCTAATAATTTTTGATCTTTATATTCTAAAAAGGAACAATGCCGCCGAAGATTATGCAGCTGATATGGTGAAAAAAGCCAAAGTTAAATACTCTGAAATGAAAGCGGAGGAACTTGAGATCCTGAAAAAGAG
Organism: Christiangramia sp.; assembly: GCA_024635735.1. Lineage (GTDB taxonomy): Bacteria > Bacteroidota > Bacteroidia > Flavobacteriales > Flavobacteriaceae > Christiangramia. Next base: position 12,778 of record JAGXII010000011.1, read on the forward strand.
TTTGCTGATGGCGCTGCCTGGGGATGAAAAAGGATTTACTCTTGAAAAACTTCGGAAAGGATTAAGAGATTACGAAGGGATTTCAGCCCAACAGCTTAGAGAGAACCTGGTTTATTTTTTAAGCGAAATAATTCCTGTGGCCGAAGAAGCAGGAGTAAAAATGGCGATACATCCCGATGATCCGCCATGGCCGGTAATGGGTTTGCCAAGGGTGGTTAGCCAGGCTTCAGATCTGGAATATATTTTTAGAAAAGTGCCACAGAATGCAAACGGACTTACTTTTTGTAGCGGTAGTTTAGGAGCTTCGGAACAAAATAATTTAACTGAGATCATCTCGAATTTTTACGAACGCATTCACTTTGTTCATTTAAGGTCTGTTCAACGAGAAGCTAATTCACGGTTTTATGAAGCGAATCACCTGGAAGGTAGCGCAGGAATGTATAAACTGGTAAGAACTTTTTACGAGCTTCAGAAAAAATATAACAGGGAACCTGTCCCTATGCGTCCCGATCATGGTCATGAAATGCTGGCCGATCAGGAAAAAAATTATTATCCAGGTTATTCTGCCATTGGAAGATTAAGAGGCCTTGCAGAATTGAGAGGCCTTGAATTTGGAATAATCAACACACTAGAAAATAAATAAAAGTAATGGTCAATTTAAAAAATAAGGTAGCAGTAATAACCGGAGGAAATGGAGTTTTAGGTGGAGCAATAGCAAAAGGACTTGCACATAATGGAGTTAAAGTTGGTATTTTAGGAAGAAGTGAAGCTTCTGTACAAGAACGGGTAGCCGAGATAAAAGCCGCTGGAGGTGACGCCATTGCTTTGGTTGCAGATGTGTTGATTAAGGAAAAACTTATAGCGGCCCGGGAAATTATTGAAAAGGAATTTGGTGAAATTGATATTCTGGTGAATGCAGCGGGAGGGAATATGAAAGGTGCAACCATAACGCCGGAGCAAAGTATTTTCGACCTGGATATGGGCGATTTTGATAAAGTGAACCAGCTTAATTTTAAAGGTACGGTCTTGCCTACGACAATTTTTGGAAAAGCCATGGTCAAAAATAAGAAAGGGAGTATTATCAATATTTCATCTATGGCTGCACAGAGGGCCTTAACAAGGGTTATGGGATATAGTGCTGCCAAAGCTGCGGTAGATAATTTCACAAAATGGCTTGCCGTAGAAATGGCTCAGAAGTATGGTGATGGAATTCGCGTGAATGCCATTGCTCCTGGATTTTTTATAGGAGAACAAAATAGGGATTTATTGCTGAATAGCGATGGAACTTTAACCGATAGAGGAAATACTATTATATCCCAAACACCAATGAACCGCTTTGGAAAACCTGAGGAATTACAAGGAGTGGCAAATTGGCTCGCGAGCGATGAATCCAGCTTTGTTACCGGGATTGTAGTTCCGGTAGATGGTGGTTTTGGGGCCTTTAGCGGAGTTTAGTAATCAAGGTGAAAAGATAAAATTATGGGAAGTTTAGGGAAATATTCTTTTGGAACGGGTGATAGATATGGGAAAGAAGGAAAAGCACAATTGGAAGCGATCCTCAAAATGCAAAAGGATGGGGTTAAAGTAACTCCTGTATGGAACAAATCTAACCGCGAGCATGAAACGGTTGGCACTAAGCCTGATACTGTTAGAAAAGAAGCCGATAAGGTAGTAAAAGAGCTAAATTTCACCAGAGATTACCTCGTGGATGCCGATCATATAAATCTTAAGACGGTTGCTCCCTATATTCCTGTAAGTGATTTTTTCACCATTGATGTAGCTGATTTTATTGGAAAGGCTGCTAATGAAGATGAAAAACAGGAGTTTCTAAACTTTTTTGAAAAATATACTTCTGAATTTCAGATCACCGGGATAGATAGAACCATTGAAATTTCTCAGGATCAACTTGATAAAATGCTGGATGATTTTCTGCTGGCTATGAAAAAAGCTGGGGAAGTTTATCAAAAAATTTCTTCCGGGAAAACTGGAAAATTTTATACTGAAGTTTCTATAGATGAAGTTAAAAACCCGCAATCTCCCGTAGAACTGTTTTTTATTCTTGCCGCTCTCTCATTTTATAAAGTGCCCATCAACACCATTGCTCCAAAATTCACAGGGGCATTTAATAAGGGAGTAGATTACAGGGGTGATCTCAAACAATTTGAAAAAGAATTTAAAGAAGATCTTTTAGTACTGAAATATGCGATCAAAGAATTTGATTTCCCTTCGAACTTAAAATTAAGTTTACACAGCGGGAGCGATAAGTTTTCAATATATCCTATAATCAATAATTTAATCCATAAGCATGATTCCGGATTGCATCTTAAAACTGCAGGCACCACCTGGCTGGAAGAATTAATTGGGCTTGCGGAAAGTGAAGGGGAAGCTTATGAATTTGCCAAACAAATTTATACAGGGGCTTTGGAACGTTATGACGAGCTTACGAAAGATTACGTTTCGGTTTTAGATATTGATAAGGATAAGTTACCTAAAGTTGAGATTTTTAGCTCAGGAAAAGACTTTGCGAATGCTTTAAGGCACGAGGAAAATTCAAATAATTACAATCCTCATTTCAGGCAATTATTACACTGTGCTTATAAGATCGCTGCAGAAGAGGGAAACAGGTTTTTTGATCTGTTGGAAAAATATCGGGATAAAATTGAAGAAAACGTTACCTATAATCTTTATGAGAGACATTTAAAGCCTCTTTTTCTATAAAAGATGAAATATGGAAAGACCAATTACACTAGGAGAATTTATAGTAGAAAATCAAAAAGATTTTCCTTATGCAAAAGGCGAATTAACAGCTTTGCTGAGCTCTATTAAACTGGCGGGAAAAATGGTAAATGAAAAGATCAATAAAGCCGGCTTATCCCAGATTTTAGGTAAAGTAGATGCAGAAAATGTTCAGGGTGAAGTTCAGGCGAAACTGGATATAATGGCCAATAACATATTTATCAGCACACTTAAAGCACGTGGGGAAATAGGTGGTCTTGCTTCAGAAGAGCTTGAGGATATTGCGATCTTTGATGATGATATACATAAAGATTCCAAATATGTAATATTGATAGATCCACTGGACGGTTCTTCCAATATTGATGTTGATATTACCGTAGGTACAATATTTAGTATATATCATCGAATTTCAGAGCCTGGTACCAGGGTAACTCAAGAAGACTTTCTTCAGAAAGGGGAGAATCAGGTCGCAGCAGGTTATCTTATCTATGGAACTTCAACTATTCTTGTTTATACCACCGGAAACGGTGTGAATGGATTCACTTTTGACCCCGGAATTGGTTCATTTTTTCTTTCACATAGTAATATTAAATTTCCGAAAGACGGTTCTACCTATTCTGTGAATGAAGGGAATTATATCCATTTTCCTTTAGGTATTAAAAAACTGATTAAATGGATGCAGGAACTGGATGAAAAGGATAATAGACCTTATACAGCAAGGTATACCGGGTCTTTAGTGGCAGACTTTCATCGTAATATGCTATTAGGTGGGATCTATCTGTATCCGCAGGGAAGTACCGCTCCCAATGGTAAATTGAGACTGCTTTATGAATGCAATCCTATGGCTTTTATTGCTGAACAGGCAGGAGGAAGAGCTACTGATGGTCACCGACGTGTCATGGAGATCGAACCTTCAGAACTGCACGAAAGAGTTCCGTTTATTTGTGGGACATCTGAAATGGTTGAGATAGCGGAAAGGTTCATTGAGGAGTTTGGAAATTAATCAGTACTTAAAAATCTAACCTTTTTTGACTTTTTAATATCATAATTATCCAGAAAACTATATATGTGAGAATGAAATAACTCCTTCAAGACTTCATTTAATCCTTAATAGATCCTTTAGGTTACCAGAAAGAATTTTATTATTCGAATATTAATTTACATGTGAAAACCGGATTATTACGCAATTAATCATTATTCAATTCAAATCCGAACTCGTTTCCACCTAAAATTTATTTCCAACAGTTGCATAAATATTAAATCTTTTCAATTACTTTTTTTATTAAATTCATTGAGGTAATTGGATTTTAGATATATAAAATTGGCTTAATAAGCTTCTATATATCAAATATTTGAGATATTTTTGTTTTTCGCCAGAACTAATTTTTCACCCCCAGTTTGTATAAGTATAGATTTACAAGATTTTAGTTTGATTTCTAGCTTTTTATAGTTCAATATCCTCTATTAGCTATATTTTATTAAATGTTACTGGTTGTTATTTATTTTGCCTGGGGTTTTGGTCTGGACATAGACAACTTAATATTGTCAAGTTCTGCCCAAATGCTTTTGAAGCATTGAATGTCCTTAACAGGAAAAAAATTGATCTTATGTTTCTGGACATACATATGCCTAAATTAATAGGGACTGAAATGATCAAAACATTGCCTTATCCCCCAAAAGTGATCTTTACTACTGCCCATAAAGATTTTGCTTTAGAGGCCTTTGACCTTGATGCTATAGATTATCTCCTTAAGCCATTATCTTTTGACCGTTTTTTAAAGGCTGTAAATAAATTTTGCAATCAAACTCATGAAGAAATGGACAGCTTTGTTCAGGCGCCGGGATTTGTTTATTTCAGGGCAGACAGGAAAATGATAAAGGTATTTCTGAACTCCATACTTTACCTGGAAAAGATAAATGATTATTTGTTTATTCACAGGCTGAATGATACTGATCTTAAAATAAAATAGCCAATTGACCTGGTGAAAAACATGTTACCCAAACCTATGTTTTTGCGTGTGTATCGGGCTTTTATTGTTTCATTAGAAAAAATAACTGAGTTTACCGGCGATTTTATAAGGATAGTAAGTATAGAAATACCAGGAGAGAAAAAGTATTCAGATGCTTATGATAAGTTGAATCCGGCTTAGACTTAACATCTCCAAATAATGATATTCATAGATTAATGGATTACCGTTTAAAAATTTTTGATGAGTGTTTTTAAACAAAGGATACCAGGAAAATCAACTATCAGGTTTTCTTTTCCTATATAGCAGAATCCCTTATTTCGAATATAATAGGTAAGGTGTAGATTACTCCAACCGCTCGGTTACGTTGTCTTCCGGGTGTCATTTTGGGTAATAGTTTTATAATCCTTTCAGCTTCGACTTCTAGTTCCCTGTGAGCTCCGCGGGCGTGAATATTTGCCACTTCACCGTTTTCATTTATTCTGAAAATCACATAAATTTTGTTGAATCCGGTTAAGCCCAGATTAGCTCCTATACTGGTTCTGAACTCCAGTTGAACAAAACTCTCAATTTTCTTCGACATGCATATCCTTTTGGCTTCATTTCCTTCCTGATTTTCACAACCGGGATAAACGGGAACATTGGCGATAAGCACAAAAGGGATATCTTCAATTTCTTCAGCCATTTCTTCCTCCTGAATATCGGCTACTTGAACAACTTCTAAATTTTGATCCAGGCTTACTTCTGTAGACACTATCTCAGATTCTTCGATTTCAAGATTATCCTGAACCACTTCAATAACTTCAGGAGCTGGTGGGGGTGGAGGAGGGGGAGGAACCCTGTTCATTTCGGTTACCGGTATTTCTATAGAATTTTCTGCAGTAAATTCATCATGCTGCAGATCATAATTTTGTTTTTCTTTAAAATTCCATTCTATTATGGTATAAAAAAGGAATAGCACAATTATTAAACCTATCTGAAAATAGATTAAACTATTTCTGGAGAGGTCTGCCTTGGAGTTCTTTTTTGCTTCCATGACATTAATTTTAATTTGTCTAAACTTTCTTACAGTTATATTGAAAATCTGATTATTAATTCTTCTTAAAAATTATAATTAGATTTTATTCAAATTGCTGAAAATAAGATATTTATATATGGTAAAGCTATTGAAATACCTCCTTCGGAAATATGATGATTGTCATCAACAATTAAGAATTATAGATGTTGTTTTCCGGAATAAGAGATTAATTATTCAGTGTAAAACCTGAAAAAAGATAAGAACGAATATGTGTTCATTGAAACCGCTCGTGGGTAATTTGGTGATCAGGTTTCAAGAGAAGAAAACTATTGACGATACGTTGGATGTTTTCCCAGTCAAGGCGCTGGAAGTTTTTGGGAAAGATTCTTACCGGAATTTTTGCCAAAGAAAAGGTTTGATATATGGTTATCCCATAATATTTTTTAGCCTTCTTTCGTATAAAATCCCTATTTGATCTTCCCATTGTGAGTAAAAGAACGACATGAAGAATTAGGCTGGAACATCCCCAGCATGCTAAACATTGAATTAAGAAAAATTCGAAAAAAAAATTCTTTTATGCTTTTAGCTACCTATTCGGAGGCTTGATTGTACCACCACACGGATTATTTTTTTGTTTGGCTTCCTGGCATCTTTTTAAAGCTTCCTCAAAAGTATATTTTGGATGCGGTTTTGGCGATGGCTCAAAAAATAAATCCATTTGAGCAAGAGCACAGATAGTAGCCTGATCGTTTTCATTTTTTGGCTGCGGAGCGCCTTCTCCATATTTATTTCCGTACCACCGCATGCAAGCCTGTTCTTTGGCTGTATATGGATCAAGATTAGGATCATCAGCATAAAGCTTAAGGAAGGTTGCCGCAACAAGATCCTGAGCTTCATATTGCCTGATATCTGGAATACGGGAAGCATCATTAGTACACATCCCGGTAACACTGGCGGCGATCATATGATTTCCTATCATATAAGGGGTTTCACGCTTAGAATCGGGACGTATTTTAAATTTTCCCGCCTGCAGCACATTTACCTGCGGAATTCCATTCTCATCTTTGGGAAGAATATCTTTGTAGGCCACTTTAAGCCATCCAGGTGCCTGGGGATCGTATAATGGCGATCCGCAAATTAATAGGGGTAAGGTATACTTGCTATCCTCTGGAAGATCTGGTGGAGCCAGAAACAGCTCCAGCATGGAGCGAATGTAATCACGATCTGATGGTCCGTCAAAAAATCCTGAAGCCATCATAATTGGAAAATAATCATTTGGATATTCACTTTCTCCAGAACCGGGAGCGGCAATAGGATTCACGTCAATAAAGGTTTTATACCTGCCTAAGTCTTTTTCATCCACTCCGGCATGATTTAAAATCCTGCTCCATCTTTGCATCGTCATCGCATTGTCAAAAGTTCCTGCCTGTAAAACGGCCCATGGCGGATAGTGCATTAAAAGCATCCCTTTCTGACCAATTATATTGAGGCCTAGTGGGGGAAATAAATTCCATTTAGATTCTCCATCTGCCGGATTTCTATTCACCGGAAAACCTTCAATTGGATTCCATACTCCCATTTCTTTCAATAGCTCCATGCCTTTAATGGCTTTCTGAGCATAGTTTTCACTAAATACCTGAATATGTCTTTCAGAAAATTTTTCCAGTTGCCCATTTTCAGCTTCTCCTTCAATATAAACGTAATAATGATCTTCGGTAAGTCTTACACTTACGGTGGAAGCGTTAATTCCATCTGCTGCCAGTGAGTTTTTTGTGTAATGACTAATTACGTCTTCGTAGTTTTTAAAATTCAGACTTTTATCTGCATATTCTGCTGGCGGAAATAATTGTTCTAAATATTTCGCTACTCCTAAAGGATATTCGATTGATGGCATAGGTAATTTTTTTTGGTTAGTTTTTTTTATCCCTGGAAAAATCTGAGATGGTATATAAATCTTTGGTTGGTGATTTATCTTCAGGATTCCAGGTAGTTTTCACCCATACATTCATGGCATCTGGAAAATGATTCAAAAACATGAATGAATTGGAAGGTTCATTGTCAAAAGTGGCTACAACGGTGCCTCTCAGTGATTTTATATCTGTTAAAGCCCGGGCTTTATAATCGGAATCTTTTTCTTTAGGATCTATTTTCAGGTTTAGTTCACAACGTCCTCTCCAAAACGGAAAGCCGCGATTGGTTAAAGACAATGTAGTTCCCTGTCCCATTCCATTATTTAAACCACGATCGCCCACAGCTCTTCCGGTAAGATAATACACTAGCGCTCCTGCTTCGTGAATGGCATTTACATAGTCCACAGCTCCCGGATTGGGAAGATCGAGAGCATCATATCCGCTGGTGAAGAAAGTAGCATCCCAATATTCTATAAATGGTTTTATGGATGAACTTGTAGAAGCCAGGCCTGCTTTTTCTAAAGCCGCGGTGACACTCCAGTTCATATCAGCAAGTGTTAATTTGGATGCGACCTGTGCAAAATCGGGATATGAATCGCCCTGATCCAGACTAAAATTCTGAATAATTACAAGGTTTCTTCGGGCAGTGGAAAATAAGGTGTCATCAAGATCAAAAACTACAATAGGGAGTTTTTTAGAAGAGCTAACAGCATCTAATACTTTTTGCAAAAGCGTATTTTGATTCATATGGGTGGTTTAACTTGCTACAATATAGTACTTTAAATCAATACATTAGCGAAATTTATTTTGTGTAAATAAGGAGAGATTCATCTGCAAAAGATGTTCTTTTGGAAGTAAAGTGTTCGTAAAACGAAACCAATTTTTCGGTTTGCTTTTCATTTTTAAAAACTGAAGGTAATTCTGCAAAACCTTCTATTGAAAGTTTCATTATTTCCAGTGAAAGTTGGTAGAGCTTATCATTTTCAAACCCGTTTACTGCCGTTTTGTATAATTCTTCTATTTCATTTTTAAGTGGAAGCAATAAATCAAGGACCTTTTCCAAATACTTACGGTTATACAAAAGTCCGGTATAAAAATATAAGGGCACCATTTGCCATTCTTCAGGCGGAGCATCTATAGATCTTAGTTCTACATATTTTCTTAAGCGCACCTCAGGAAATAACAAAGACAAATGATGATCGAAATCATTTAAATCCGGAGTATGATTGTGGAAAGGGTTTTTCAGCCATTTCTTAAAAGTAAATTCTGAAGGCACCTTAACATCAGGAATTCTTTCAATATAAACCAATGGTGCTTTAAGAGAAAATTTTAAATATTCGTTCAACACATTATCCTTCGACCAGGAATTGTCCATATGTTTTAATGGAAGTATCCCCGTTCTTTTAGGATCTAATTGTTGCCAAATAAAACTTCGGTACGATTTTAATCCGTTTATTTTTCCTGCCGTATAGGAAGAATTCGCAAATAGAGCAGTTGCTATCGGACTTAAAAGGTTGGCTGCCACTATTCTTTTTACCCTGGTTTTCTCAGTATTTCCTAAATCGAGATTAATTTGAAGGGATCCCGTTTGACGCATCATCATCTTGCCATACGAGCCTATTCCATCCAGATAGTTTTGCAAATGGCGGTAGCGGTCTTTTTTTACCTGTAATCCAATTTCCTCTGTTCCAAACCACGGATTGGTTCCATGTTGTGTAAAATGAATTCCATATTCTGATGTTATTTTTGACAGAATCGACTGTTTAAAGTGAAGTCGGGATTCCACTTCCATAAGATCCGTGCAGGGATTGATAATTATTTCTACCTGGCCTCCCGGCTCAAACTGAAAATTATCGCCATTAGGAAATTCTATCTTTTTAAGCAGTTCCTCACCAATTTCGGGATCATTAGTTTTTTCATAAAGTGCCTTCCCGCCGGAATCTTCTGAAATTTTTAGGAAAACTTCTCTGAGACTTCCAGATTCATTATTAAACCTGACAGGCGTAAAGGGCTTTTCTTTATTTCCGGTCATACGGTATGCGAATACTTCCAGTTCTATTCCCACAAGTCCCAAATCTGGATTTGAAACTTCTGAATTGGGTAAACTGGAAGAGTCAAAGATTAATTCCTCCAGATGTTGTCTACAGGATTCAATGGTTAAGGAAGATTTATGCATTAAGATTTATCGATGTGAGGATTGGTTTCAAGAATTTTTTCGCTTATTTCAATAGCATTCAGGGATTGCCACAATCCTTTATGTTTAAAGACCAATCCGCCGCCCCCACGTTTACATTGGCTTAATTGGCGGTTGAGGTCTGCAACCACTATGAGATCATGATCAGTTTTTACGGAGATTCCCCACTTTGCGTGATCTTTGGAATATGCCCAGGTATATCCGTTCAGGCCAATTTTTCCTAAATCTACATCCACATCATCTTTGGTATCATCTTTTTTGTCTGGATCAATATCACCAAATACTTTTCCACGTCTCCAGGTTTCCACATTTAAATCGCATTTCAAGGTGGGTCCTACAAGGTCTTTCCAGAAATCCTTTCCTATTTTGTCAGGTTTGACGGGTTCGCTCCAGTGCTTATTTTTTGAAATATGGGTAAACTTAAAACCATTTGTTGTTTCAATGTTCAATATTGAAGGGGATAGGGGGATTTCAAATTTTTGATTCTGTCCAAGATTGAAAAGTGGTTCAGTAGATTTCACGCCGGTTAAGCGACTTGCATATACCTGAATTTCATTCTGCATCCTTAAAACCGTTGCAATTTTATTAACTTCATCATAATTCTTTAAAGCGGTACATAAATAAGTTTGCCCAAACCCTTTTTCATCTTCAGGCAATTCTTTAGTTCCTTCCGCCGGAAACCTTGGAGTGGAATGAAACAAATAAAAACCACAGTTATACTTTTTGGAAAAGGCAAGTACACCTTTACTATGTCCTTTGGAATTGTTATTTTTTGGTTTTAATAAGGTTGAAGTTGGCGGAATTTCATCATTCCAGAGTACATAACCTACGTCCTTGTTGTTCGAAAAAATCTGATCTAAGGTCAGGGCTAAAGCAGATTCCTTATGGTCTAATGAAATTTCAGATAAGGAAAGGCCTTTATCTGAGGTGGAATCGCAGTAAAGGAATTCAAAACCGGTGGAATTCTTCTGTGGCCCGATGTCCATGGGTAACTTGTACATAAACCACCAGTCCACCGCTTTTTTATTTTGATTGCTAATAGGAGAGATCATTATTTTGAGTTTAAGTTATTATTCAAAAAGTCTAATAATATCGCAGAGATATTAATATTAAATTCTTTGTCAATCTCCCTAACGCAGGTGGGACTTGTCACATTTATTTCCGTTAGGTAATCTCCTATAACATCAATTCCCACAAACAGCAGTCCTTTTTTGACCAGAGTAGGCCCGATTTGGGAACAGATCCAACGGTCATTTTCCGTTAATTTAAAACCTTTTCCTTTGGCACCAACCGCTAAATTTCCTCTGTGATCATCTTTAGAAGGAATTCTTGTAAGTGCGTATTCTACAGGTTCTCCATTTATAAGTAAAATTCTTTTGTCTCCGGTTTCTGAAATTTCCGGAATGTATTTTTGAACCTGTACATAAACCTGTTCATTTTTAGTGACTTCTTCTATAATCACATTTACATTTGGATCGTTTTTCACTAAAAGGAAAACTGATTTACCTCCCATTTTACAGGTGGGTTTTATAACAATTTTTTGATGCTTTACCAGAAAGTCTAAAATTGCAGATTTCGATCTCGTTAAAAGACCGGGTGGACAACATTGCGGAAACCAGGCAGTAAAAACTTTTTCATTTGCATCTCTTAGTCCCTGTGGATCGTTGATAACCTTTACGCCTTGCCTAGCAGCCTGTTCAAGAATATAGGTTGCCATGATATATTCCATATCAAATGGAGGATCTTTCCGCATGAATAATAAGTCCATATCTCCCAGGCTCTTGTATTCGCTGCTTCTAATTTCAAACCAGTTTTCGAGATCATCATATACAATAATCGTATGCATTACGGCTTTAGCCTCGCCATTCTCCAGGAAAAGATCTTTAAGCTCCATATAGAAAATCAACCATCCCCTGGACTGCGCCTCCAGCATAATGGCCAGTGTGGTATCCTTTTTAGGATTTATGGTTGAAATGGGATCCATTACGAAACCGATTCTGACTGGATTCATAGGTAAGCTTGGTTAGATTAACTGTTATTAAACGGTCTTTACAGTTCTTCTCTAAGATACTTTAAAGACCGCCCTGACATATTTATCGACGGTTTTTCAGTTATTTACTTGTTAGTTTTTCAAATCCCTGCCAGTCTTCAGCTGGTGGATTGATTTGATAATTTTTAGCTCTTTCTGCAAAAATGGAAAAAACCTTATCCTCCGGATTTTTCTGAATACATTCGTTAAAAATCTCCAGTGCTCCGGTAAAGTCATGGTCGTAATAGGCTTTCATTCCCAGTTCCAGATCATTTCTGGTAGCTTCTTTTTTTACTTTATTTTCGTGCGTTTCGGCATCCAGAACCTCATAAAGTCTTACGGCCTTTCCTTTGCCCTTAACCGCCACACGGTCTACCAATCTTAGTGAAAAAGCATTCTTAAGGTCAAGACCATTGTATGTGTCTTCTCCAATTAAGAATTGTGCACTATATTGTTTTGTAAGCTGTTCAATTCTGGAAGCCAGGTTCACCGTATCTCCAAGGACAGAACATTGCATTCTATCTGCACCACCCATGGTTCCCAGTACCAGAGGGCCAGTATTCATTCCTATTCCCATTTTTAAATTTAAACCCGAATCCTGATTAAATTTTAACAAGGCCTGATTCATTTTTATACCTGCCATGACGGCTTGTTGCGGAGGAACAGCAAATAGGGCCATTACTTCATCTCCGGCATACGAATCTATAAAGCCTCCGGATTGCGCTATGGAAACTCCAATTTCTGAAAAATATTTATTTAGTAACTCAATGACTTCCTGAGGAGAAAGTTGTTCCACCAGCGGAGTAAAATCACGGAGATCTGAAAAGAGAACACTCATCTCCATAGAAACAGATTCACCCAGTTTTACTTTCGCAATATCATCATGTCCCAGATTTTTCAAAAACTGAATAGGAACAAATCTTTGTTGTGCCTTGAGCAGCTTTTCCTGTGCCTGATAGATCTTCGCGTTTTCAATGGATATACTGGCCTGTCCCGTAAGAAGTTTAATAACCTTAACTCTATCTTCTGTAAAAACACTGCGCGTAAGATTATTTTCCAGATATACTGCCAGTTTTTGCTGACCTCTGGCGGGTAGTGGCACGCAGAGTACTGATAAGGGCTTCTTTGAATTTATATATGGATCTGATGTGAATGGATTAACTACTGAAGCATTATCCAGCACAATGGTCTCGTTAGCTCTAAATGAGGTGTTGATTAAAGTAAGCGGAATATCCTGATTTTCGAAGAATGAAGACTTTTCATTTATTTTCGATTCCCTGGTTTGATTTAAATCAATTTTCGCCAGTATTGAAGTCTTACCATTATTCTGCTCAAGTAAAAGTCCTTTTTGAGCTCCCGAATTCTCAATTAATAGTTGAAGTGTGGCATCCAGTAATTTGTTTAAAACCAGTTCTCCTGAAATTATCTGGGAAGCTTTAAGTACTGAATTCATATCAATTTGATCCAGGCTCAAACTATTCGTATGTAAAGTAGAAGTCTGAAGATTATTTTTCGCAGCTGAAGAAGATTCAGTTTTTAAAATTTCAGGGTATTCCTCTAACATCCGGGATACTTTTCGTTGAGCTCCCCAGCGGTAGTATAAATAATATGCCGATTGCAGGTAGCCTTCCGCGGCTTTTGGAATACCAAGTTTCAATAACAACAAGGCCGTTCTTTCATTCGCCATTGCCGCATCCCTCGTAAAATGATGCTTTTTGGCCATTGAGATAGCGGCTTCGTAATATTTTAAGGATGTGTTCAGGTCACCCGAAATACCTGCAAGTTCAGCTTCCATGAACAGTCTCAAATGTTCAAAGTTGGCCTCGCATTGTTTAGCCCAGAAAGTAATGCTGGATAAACTTTCATTCATTTTATCCATTAAATATTCCTGTTCGCTTTCAGAAGACCTTTGGTAAATTGAAGCTCGTACCAGGAAAGAAACTATATGAAACCGCACTAATTGCGGTAAAGCCATAACCGAAGCCATCATTTTATCCTGTTCCTTAACATATATATACGCACCTTCAGGATCGTTATAAATCAAATGAATTTCAGATTTGTAGATGTTGTAATTGGAAATACCGGTCATAAATTTCCTTTCATACATACCTTTCACGCAGGAAGCTTCATCAAAATTTTCGTCAGCCATACTAAACCGGTCTTTAGTAAGTCCCTGGAAGTTTAGTTGCATTTGGAGAAAAAGTGTACCTGAGTCATAGGAATCCTGGTAGTCACATTCCTTAACAATCCGTAAAAATTTGCGTTGTTCTTTAGATGCTGTTTCAAGGTCTAATTTTGGGTCCCATATAATACAATCCTGAGCACTGTAAGCTAAATAAAGGAGGTCTCCTGACTGGTATCCGGCATCAATTCCTTTCCGAAACCATGGAGTCATAGAAGACCAGTGATTACTCCAGTGATGAACAAACATGGTATACACGTAAATTATTCTGGATTTCAGGGAGATGTCATCAAATTTCTCAATCAGGTCAACGCCTAATTTTCCATACTCATAGCCTTTTGCGGGATCATTAAAATAACCACATAAGATCATTCCGTATCCGGCATAGGCAAACGCCGACTCAGGACTATTGCCAAATTCCAGTGCGATATTTACCGATTTAAGTACCAGATATGGGAACATTACCCCACTGCCTGATAGAAATGCAGCAGGAAAAATCTCCATGATCAGTTGGCTTGCAATTTTTGCTGTTTCATCGGTTAATTCAGGTAAATCAATTAGTGAAGATATTTCCCTGCCACCGAGCTGTTCCTTAATTCTATTAACCTCCTCTTCAACATTGGCTTCCGTAGGATTATTCAAAAATTTAAAACCAAGGATTGAAAGTCCATCATAAGCTGCCACTATAGATTCCTTCATCCTCCCAATGGTCGCATATTGTCTTGTTCTTGCTGAAAGAACTGTACCTTTTTGTAGATCTGTTCGTGCATTTTTCAGCATCATATTTGTCCACTTGTCGGCATTTTCCCAATCACCGGTTAAGTAAAAGCAGTGTTGAATTTCTTCGCTTAATTTCCAGCAGAGCTCAAAATTTTCTGTCCATCCTTTTTCATGAAGTAATTCATATCCAATCTTTAAATATTCCAGTGAAGCTTTATATGCTGATGAAATTTTGGCTTTGATCCCTGCTTTAAGATTTAATCTGGCAACTCTTATTTTTTCTTCTGAATCGGTGATAAGACTTCTTCCTTCATTAAGGTGTCCCACAATTTCCATGAGCCCTTCCTGAATCTCCTTTTTGCTCTGGTGTTCTAAAATTAAACGGCCGATAGAGAGATGCAATGCCTTTCTTTTTTCCTGAGGAATCATACTATAAGCAGCCTGTTGAACTCTGTCATGCTGAAATTTATAGGAAGGGTTCAGAGAATCCAGATTGGTACTTTTGCTTAGCGGAGAAGAGGAGGAGCCAAAAGAATCGATACCAATAAATTTATAAGCTTCATCCAGTGGTATGATAAGATTTATTTTTAAAGCTTCATATAATTCTGAAGCAGTAGTCTCCATAGACTGCTCCCTTATAATTGATAAGGTTTTTAAATCAAAATTAGCTCCGATGCAGGCAGCCAGTTCAAGCACATGCTGGGTGTCTGCCGGGAGCATTTTGAAACTTGAAACCAGGAAATTAATGACATTATCGCTATGTCCTACGCTTCTAATTTTATGGATATCCCAGTCCCAGTATCCTTCGTTTGAATTGAAGGCAATAACTTCCCTTTCGTTTAAATTTTTTAGTAATTCAATTGTAAAAAAGGGATTTCCCGCAGTTTTTTCAAACAACACTTTACTCAGTTCACTGGCTCTTCCATTCTTACAAAGAAGAGTGTCTTTAATGATCTGGGTTACGGCATTTTTTCTAAGCGGTTTCAGGGAAATAGTTTCAACGTATCTGTTAGTTTCAATTTCTCCTAATGTAAGAAGTAGTGGGTGTGTAGTGTCTATATCATTATCTCTGTAGGCTCCCAGAAGGAAAAGATGACTCAACTCCTGTGAAGTTACCAGTTTATTGATAAGATTTAAGGTAGGTACATCACTCCACTGCAGGTCATCCAGAAAAATCACAATTGGGTGTTCCGCCTTGGCAAAGACCTTTACAAAACTTGTAAAAACCATTAAAAAGCGATTTTGAGCCTCTGTTGGCGGAAGATCGGGAAGGACAGGCTGTTTACCAATAATTAGCTCCAGTTCCGGCACAAGATCTACCATTAACTGGCCATTATTACCCATAGCATCAAGCAGACTCTCCTGCCAATTAAGTAATCTGCTGGTTGGCTCTCCAATAATTTGTTTTATTAAATCTCTAAAAGCATTCGCCAGTGCCATATAAGCGGCATTCTGCCTGAATTGCTCAAATTTTCCCTGGATGAGATATCCTTTTTCCTGAGCAATGGACCTTCCGAGTTCCTGTACCAGCACCGATTTACCAACTCCTGAATAACCGGAAACCAGACAGAATTCTACCGATCCCAAAATGACTTTTTCAAAATAAGTATGAAGTTTTTCCAACTCCTTTTCCCTGCCGTATAACTTTTGCGGTATCTGGAACTGTGGCGAAACGTCGAATTTGCCCAATTTAAAATGAAAATCAAACAGGCCATTTGAAATTTCGGTCTCGCATTTTTCAAGATCTGCAATAATTCCAAAACTACTCTGATAGCGAACTTCGGCGTTCTTTGCCATAAGTTTCAGCACTATATCTGAAAGAATTTTGGGGATTTTTGGATTTACATTATTGGCGGGTTTAGGTTGTTTACTAATATGGCAATGAACCCATTCCAGTGCATCCTTTCCATAAAAGGGGAGCTGGCCGGTGAGCATTTCATAAAATACGATGCCTAATGAATAAAAATCTGTTCGGTAATCTATATCCCGGTTTATTCTTCCCGTTTGCTCGGGAGACATATAAGCCAGAGAGCCTTCAATTCTATTAGAAAGTATATTATTCTGATACTCCCTGGATAATTCAGAAGATGTGCTGAAGTCAATAATTCGAAGTTCCTTGGTTTCAGGATCAATTAAAATATTGCCGGGAACGATGTCTTTATGGATTACTTTAGAGGCATGGAGCCTTCCAATTATTCTAACCAGTGGAATAGCTATAGATAAGAACAGTCTAACGGGAATAGTATTGTTTGGGAAAGCTCTGGAATAGTCATAAAGGGATTTGCCAAAACGCTCCATAACCATGGCTAGATTGCCATCTTCAAGAGTTTCTAAGGCATACATTTCCAGAGCACCTTCAAACCTGAGTTTTGATGCAATCCTGTATTCCCTTTTGAGACTGGCCAGATCTTCCCTTGAAGGGTATTTATCCAGGAGGGTTTTAATAATCACCTTCTGACTATCTTCTTTTCTTTTAGCCTTATATATCAGGTGGGGCGGAGACTCGAAAAGTTTTTCCTCTAGGACATATCCAGGAATTAATTTTGGTGCCCTAATATCGTTCTCCATAAAATTGGGTCAAACGTTAAACATTTTTTTGATGGTGGCATGGTATTGCTGCTGGGCATTATTAATAAGAGGATAACCATGACCACAAAGCGCATGCTCAA
This sequence comes from Christiangramia sp., assembly GCA_024635735.1. Lineage (GTDB taxonomy): Bacteria > Bacteroidota > Bacteroidia > Flavobacteriales > Flavobacteriaceae > Christiangramia. The sequence goes on from JAGXII010000011.1 coordinate 30,203, forward strand.
ACTGGATTTGTTTTAATTCGTTAAAATCACTTGCTTTTGGCTCACTTTCATGTAACCAGGCTAATCCTAAATTAGCCTGAACAAAAAATCCCATTTTCTTCATAGTTTCAACAGTATCATCCTGGAAAAACTGATCTGGTTCTGTCCAGTTTTGTAATGAATCACAGGCGATCATAATCCCGCCTTCACGATCCAGTCTTATAATACCTTCTGGTCTTTTGGTAGTTTTAAACTGAAAAAAAGTCGCATCTCCAAATGGCATTGGTCCACCTTCCACTAGTTCCCGGTCGGTTTTGATACCTTCCGGCATTTTCATTCCCGGGATGGCCCAGTAAGTAGCATTATAACGGTCCAGATAAAAAGGATCATCCACTCCATGCATATCTCCTAACCTTACCACGTTAGTAACTTTACCCAGACTATCTAGTACAGCCAGGCCTTCATCGTTCAATCTTACCGAATTAATAATACTTAATTCATCATTTTCTCTCACTATGGTCATGTTCCTGCTGAATTGCCACATAGAACCGAAAAATTCATTTTTCATGGTTCCCGAAACAAAAAATACATCCTTGAATACTTCCTTAATTTCTCCATGGGGCATGGCTTCATGAAATTTTTTCATAATTATAGTTTTATTTGGTTTTTGGTTTTTTACTCATGCATTGAAGAGGTTTCCTGGTTGAATTGGTAGTGGCCTATATAATTAAACTCTTTTTGATATTCATGCATATAGGCATTAAGATATTCTTTTGCAGCATCCGAAATATTTCCATTTAAATAGTCCTCTATGGTTTCATTTCCGGTACTGGTATTATGCCTTTTAATATGGAATAGTGTCATATCCTTTCCACCAAAAACGCCAAATAAACAATGCAGCTTTTTCCTTGAATTTTGCATATCGAAAACAGCGCCGCAAAGTGCAGTCAGATATTTATTTCCTGCTAGAGATTTTTGGGTAAATATTTCAGATTCTTGGAATGGAGTTTTAAATGCTGGATAATCTACCTTTTCCATTAAAGGATGAGATTGTAATGCTTTTATATATGAATTGCTAAGGCCGGCATTTTTAGCTCCTTTAATAATAATACTCATATATCTATCTGTAGGCAGGCAGGCATTATTAATATATCCCGGTAATCCAACATAGGTTATAGCAGATTTTATCCCGCTTTTTGTTTCTACCTGGACTTCAGTTCTGTCATAACCTACTCCATAAGCCTCCATCAGGTCCAGGAATTTTAAATGATCATCTACACAATCGTGGACGACTCCTTCTACCCAATCTACTTCCGGGATCCCCAGTTCAATATTTCCAACCCCACCCTCATGCTTAAACCAGTGTTCAACATTAAATTTTAATTTCCAGCCCTTAAGAATTGCAATTTCTGAATTCAAAGGCCTTACTCCCTTGGCTTTAAGGGAGATTAAATTAATATTAGAGCCATATCCAAAATACTTAAACATTTAGAGTGTGAATTGGTTAATACAGAACTTAATAATTAGGGTAAATAAGCCTGATACTTGTTTAATATAAAAATTGTAGCCTATAGAAATTTTATATCCTAATTTCTAAATTTCTTCTTCTTTTGAATTGCATTTTTTTTTCAAAATATTCAGCTACTGGCAAAAGGAATGGGACTGTGTTTCATCATAAAAACTGAAGTATATTGGCTAGGGGATGGCCTTTATAATTGTATGCAAATCAGTAAAATACATTCAAATATAGGGCTTTATTATAAATCTTAGAGCGGGCTCTAAATAAATTATTTATGCTATATTTAATCGAATTTATTTCCCCACTCATTCGAAGTTATAATTCAAACTTCTTTTACCTACCCATTATTATCAACCTTTTTTAAAATTTTAATCGCTTATGAGTACTTTTCTTATTAACAGGTTTTCGTCCAGCGATACCTATGGAGTATGGAAGTTTAATCCCGAAAACGACCAGATATTTACCAAAATTTCTATTAATAAAGAGGCCCGTCTGGATCCATCACATAGGTTAGCTACAGTGGGTGGATATATACTGGAATGGGGCCCTTCAGAGGAAAGTGAGGGAAAAAAGTCTTTCCCTTATCGCTTATATGAATATGATTCTTCTGGTAATAATCCCCTTGGCGGGACTTCAGTACAGGAAGATAAATGGGATGTAAGTAAGTTTTGGGGATATAGGGGTCATTATTCGAATAATCCTGAAGAGCAAAAGGAACTTAATCTAATCCCAATGGGCAATTTTGTATTGTTCTTCGTTGGTGGGGAAGGGCGGGGAACCTATGAACTTTTTAATTTTGATCCCAATTTTGAGAATCCGAATTCTTCAGATCCCATCCCCGTTAATTATACTTCCCAGGGAGGATTTCCAACTATTCAGGCGGGACATGAATTAATCCCGATTTCTAATTATGTCATAGACAGAATGCCTGATGGAGTTACTTTCAGAGTCTGGAGCTTTGATCCCCAGGATCCAACACCATTATCCATTCCGGAAGTATGGAAAGGAAAATGGGAAGGGCTTACAAAAGATCATCAGGTGGTACCGGTAAACAATCAGCTACTTTGCTGGAATCCGAAAGATCTTTCCTACTCTCTTTGGGATTTCAAGCCAACTTCAGACCAGCCTCTGAATAATTTGGTACGTAAAGGAACGCTTCCAGAAGAGATGTCAAATAGCTCTTCCTTATTAAGTGTTCTAACCAAAGCTGAAATAAATTCTTCCGTTTCCGAAGAAAAAGGAACGATGGATTATATGCGATCGAAAATTAAGCATATCGTTTATTATATGGTTGAAAGCAGATCTTTTGATAATGTATGTGGCTGGCTTTATGAAAAGAATGCTGAGAATATTCATTTTGTGGGTAAGGAGGGCTCCTTTAAGGGAGCTAGTGAAAATAATTATAATTTAAATGGGGATAAAAAAGTTTATCAGAGCAAGTTTAATGATGGCAAACTAAGTGATAAGATTGTTTTGTCTGACCAGGCTCAGGATCCTTTTC
>JAGXII010000094.1 GCA_024635735.1 Christiangramia sp.
CAGCTATATTCACAATCCATACCCATAAAGTCCCGCCAAAGGTACCGGTATATTCATACCATTGCACCCAGCTGATATATTCAGAAAACACATTCCCCAGATTTAACCATGGCCAGGAAAACTCCCAGTTCAAATGGAGTTTTTCAAAAACCATCCATATACTTACCAGGAAGGTAGCGGCTGCACTAAACCCGGTTCTTTTTGCTACTATATGATAGATTAGAAAAACCAGTGCCATAAGTAAAGAATTCACCAGAATCGCGAAGGCTCCGCCAAACGGAGTGGAAAAATAGATCCAGTAAGTCGTGATAAGATTCCAGACAAAAAAACTGAGATATGCAGCGCCAAACACTTTTAATTTGATCCAGCTTTTTGAGAAATTCCTGATCTGGAATTCTGCTATTAACAGGGGAACAAAGCCGAAGAATATTAAAAGTGGAAATCCGTAGGTAGGCCATGCCATGGCCAGAATTATTCCGCTTAAAAATGCATAGAGTAGGTTCTTCATGAAAACTAAATCTGGTCAAAAATAGGAAACTCTTTGCAGTTATCAATTAACACTAATCAATTGTCAAATATTAGTGCAGTGAAAATTGGGAAGTAAAGTTGAAAGATACTTTATTAAAGCAGGATTTTAATTTTTGGGACTATTAACCCATAACCCACAACAAACCCATAATTTTTAGATCTTTTTCGAATCAAAATAGTAGATTAGTAATCTCTAACCCATATAGTAGATGAATCTAAAAAGACACATCCCTAATTTTATCACTTTGTTAAATCTCCTTAGTGGAAGCATTGCTGTTATTTTTGCTGTAAAGGGTAATTTAATTCTTGCAGCGATATTTGTGGCTCTAGGTATCTTTTTCGATTTTTTTGATGGCCTTGCTGCAAGAGCCTTAAACGTGAAAAGTGAAGTAGGCTTGCAGCTAGATTCACTTGCCGATGTGGTGACCAGTGGGGTTGTTCCGGGTATCGTCATGTTTCAGTTGTTGAATAAGGCCCTTCCGGCTAGTGAAGGTTTGGGTGCCGACTGGAATTCCTCTATTTTTGATGTGCAGATAAAACCCTTCGCACTAATAGGGCTGCTAATTATACTGGCATCTGCCTATCGTCTGGCAAGGTTCAATGTAGATGAAAGACAGACCGATTCTTTTATAGGACTTCCAACGCCTGCAAATGCTTTGCTCATTTTAAGTTTGCCTTTAATTTTAACCTATCAGCCGGGACCAGTGATCTCTGATCTTCTTCTTAATGAATGGTTTTTGGTGGGACTTACTTTACTAAGTTGCTATTTACTGAATTCTGAATTGCCTCTTTTTGCGCTGAAGTTTTCTGACTGGAATTTTAAGAATAATAAGCTGAGATACTCTTTTCTTTTGATTTGTTTGCTACTTATTCTATTCCTGAAATTTGTGGCAATCCCCGTTATTATCTTATTATATGTACTGTTTTCAATCTTTTCTAAACCGAAGTTGGTACTTTAATCCGGTATGTGTTTTATAAGATTCATTTCAGAATTTAATGTGGCACCACTCATTAAATCCATATTAGCAAATGGCCATTTCACCAATTCTTTTCTTTTCTCAGCAGCATTTAAATAGGTTTCGAAATACCCTTCTCCCAAATTATTTTCTTTGTAATAGCTTTTGATATTTTCAAGCATATCGGGCTGTTGGTAAACCATTGCCCAGTTGATAGATTTAAAAAGCCGGTAGCGTTTGCGGATATCTTTTTTCTTCATCATTTTCTTTACCAGAAAGTCGTCAATCCTTGATCGTATTCCCCAGATAGGAATCTTTAGAATATTTGGAAAATTTTGGGGTATTAAAGGAATCTGACTTGTAGGAACCTTTCTGAATTCCCGAAGTTCAGGAGCTTCATATAAAAGCTTGTTGGCAAATCTGTAATAAAGCCTGAGATTGGGATGAAGGTTACTGGTTTTCTTAAGCATTTGCATGGACATCCCCGGGCTAAAAGCATAAAACTTCTCGTTGCAAATATTTACCTGTCTGGAAAGTTCCATTCTGGTGAAAGTGTACCAGGAGAATAATTCATCGTAGAGTTCTGAATAAGGTAAGTTATGCTCCTGAATTCGGGAGAATATTTCATCTAGATCGGCTGTGCTTTCTCTTATGATTTGTTTTTTATATTCCTTCAATTCTGATTTTTCAAACCAGAAATCAACCTGCCAGGAAAGCACCGCAGCGCGTTTATCGGTCTTCCATTTTTCAAAATTAGAAGGGTTTGCCGGAGTAAACTCAAAATCCTTATTCTGAATATAATATTTGAAGAAATTATCTTTTCTGAATTTGGCAGAACTAAATTTTTTAATGTTTCTGGCGGGAAGGCCTTCACATAATTCACCTAATATCAATGGTTGTTTTCCATGGGTTTCAACTTCTTCAAGAATTTCCAGCCAGGAATTTAGTTTTACAGATTCTGTATTTCTGGTATACTCATTAAGTACATCTTGAGGAGGAAAATAAAGGCCAGGCTTAAAATAAGAAATATGTTTCGCGTGTTTTATTTTTGCCAGTTTAGCAGCAATCTTGGTCTCATAATTGGAAGCTTCACCAAAAGTATGAGCTCTGATTTCTTTATTTTCCGAAATTGCTCCAAGGGCAACTCTGCTATCAATTCCTCCGCTTAAGGCTATATTCACTTCACTGAAGTTTTCAGTACAGAGTTCTACTTCTTTTTTGTAATGATTCCAGTATTCCTGTACCATGCCTTCCTTTAGATGAGGGGAACTCATATTCTGGTAAAGGCTGTTATCGAATCTAACTTCTAATTTCTCTCCTGCAGAATTGAACTTAATCCATTCACCCGGGAGCAAACTCTTACAGTTTTTTAGAATAGTGCGGGAACCCTTATAAGCAAAATCAGGTCCAATGGCACGTTGAAATATTCCGGTAAGATCAAATTCGGCTTCTGAATACCGGCCAAGTAAAATAATACTGTTAGAAATAAAAAAATCCTCGCCTTTTCTAAGATGGTAAATGGGGTAAATATTGGCAAGATCCGTACAGGTAATTATTTGTTTATTCCTCTTATCAAAAAGCAGTGAAGAGAAGCTTCCCGTGATATGATCTTCAACCGGCCATTTATTAATAATATGTTGGGCTGCTGAAACTTTTTGTTCCTGTATATTCTGAAGGTTGAAATTCCTTAAATAACCATTCGTGACGGAAAGAAAATCATCGTTCTCAGTAATACATTCAGTATCATTAATGAGTAGATATCCAGATTCTTTTTCCAGTAATTGGAGACCGGGAAAATCCTTCGCGAGGTTTAAATCAGGCATTTTACTGGAAAAAAGGAACCTCATAGGATAATTAAATTACTGGTTCACTCAAATAGGGGAATTTAATCAAAAATCTTTTTCTTTCTAAGCTCAAAATTCTGTCCCAGGTAGACTTTTCTTACCATTTCATCTTCTGCGAGCTCCTCAGGAATACCATGTTTTAAAATACTTCCTTCGAACATTAGGTAAGTACGGTCTGTAATCGCAAGTGTTTCCTGAACATTATGGTCGGTAATAAGAATACCTATATTTTTATTTTTCAGCTGTGCTACAATTCTCTGGATATCTTCAACAGCCACAGGGTCCACACCCGCAAAAGGTTCATCGAGTAGGATAAAGTTAGGGTCGGTAGCCAGTGCTCTGGCAATCTCTGTTCTTCTTCGTTCACCACCACTTAAAAGATCTCCCCGGTTTTTACGAATATGGCTTAATCCGAATTCTTCAATGAGTAATTCCATTTTCATCACTCTTTCCTTTTTAGAAAGCGAGGTGAGTTCTAAAACACTCATAATATTATCTTCAATACTCAGTTTTCTGAAAACTGAAGCTTCCTGGGCAAGATAACCTATCCCATTTTGAGCCCTTTTATACATGGGGTATTTGGTAATATTTACTTTGTCCAGGATGATATTACCGCTGTTTGGCTTGATTAAACCTACGATCATATAGAAAGAGGTCGTCTTTCCCGCACCATTAGGCCCGAGTAAACCAACGATCTCTCCCTGGTTTACTTCAATAGAGATGCCTTTTACTACATCTCTTCCTTTATAGGTTTTTACAAGTTGATCAGCACGTAATTTCATTCTTTTGATAATAATAAATCCAATATTTGTATTTTTCAGGACTGATTGGGCAAGCCAAAGATAGAATTATAACTTTAATGAAAATAATCTTTTTAAACTCATATTCCCCCAGAACCGGACATAACTTTGTTGCTCAGGTCATAAAGATCGTTAGTAACGCAGAAATTATACCACATAATCAGGCAGAGACCAGATTATCTCTTTTTCTCGAAGCTTATTACGACCTTCAACAAAAGAATCTTATTAGTGGTTCAGGAAAAACATTTTTGGATTCTCTTTTTGTTGATAATATTAGAAAACGAATCGTAAAGGATATTTCGGGGGAATATGTGCTAATAAAGGATACCAATTATCAAGGTGTTAACTTTCAAAGATTGCAATTTCCTAATGATATTCATTTTTTAACTCTCAGGGATCCGAGGGATACGTTAATATCTATTTTTAAGGGAATGCGATTTTATAAACAAAATGGTCTTAAGGCTTTTCTAAAGAGAGTGGGATACCAAACAGGTGTTTATTCATTTTACTATAGTAGAAAATATAGTAAAAGGTTTATAAAGACATTGCCAGATAATATGGAAGATTTTCACATAATAAGATATGAGGACATGGTGTTGAGAGATAAAGAATCGTTATCCGGATTATTACATAAATTTAATTCAGATATTGTAATTGAAGAATTAATCTCCCGTATAAATGAAATATCGGTCATCAATACTTCATTTTATAAGGAGGAGACCGGCGGTAAACATATTTGGGATAGTAAAAAGGTTACGGCAAAATTTAATCCTATTAATAGAAATAATATCCCCCTTCTTCATAGAAAGGGGATCGAATTAGGTTCCAGAAAATTTAGAAAGAAATTGGGATATGCTTAATTAACTTTTAGCATCCTCCAAAGCCTCCCAGTATTCGAAAGCTCTTCTTAAATGCGGAATTACTATGGTACCACCAATAAGAGTACCAATACTTAATGTCTCCATAACTTCTTCACGCTTTACTCCCGATTTGTGGCTGGATTCCAGATGGTACTTAACACAATCATCGCAACGTAAAACAACAGACGCTACCAGGCCAAGTAATTCCTTGGTTTTCTTATCCAGGACACCTTCTGTAAAAGCGTTCGTGTCAAGATTAAAGATCCTTTTCAGGACTTTGTTATTTTCTGCCAGAATCTTATCATTCATTCGGGCACGATACGAATTGAATTCGTCAACCTTATCGATCATAGCTTATTTTTTTAATTTTTCTTCTTCTCTTTTGTATATGATCTTCGAAATTATAATACTTATTTCATATAAGACCAATACGGGTATAGCAACAATAATCTGACTTACGATATCTGGTGGAGTTATAATAGCCGAAATAATCAGCACTCCTACAAGGGCATATTTCCTGTATGTTTTAAGAAAACCTGGAGTAATAACACCCACTTTGGTGAGAAAGTAGATCACAATAGGTAATTCGAATATCAGTCCGCTGGCCAGAACAGAGGCCCTTACCAAACTTATATAACTACTCAGGTCGAAGTCATTAAAAACAGTTTCACTTACCTGATATTTTCCGAGGAAATTAATTGAAAGGGGAGTGATAACATAATATCCAAACAATACTCCAATAAAGAAAAGTACCGAGGTTAAAAATATAAAGCCTTTAGCATACTTTCTTTCGTAATTGTGCATTGCGGGTGCAACGAATTTCCAGAATTCATAGATAACAAATGGAAATGCAATAATAAATCCAGCCGTGATTGAAGTCCATACGTGAGCAGAGAACTGCCCTCCCATGGTCCTGCTCTGAATTCTGAAAGGCATTTCCTGATCACAGAAGCCTCCTTCGATTCCAACGAGACGTGAAAGTTTACAAAGCATTTCATAGGAGAAAAAATCGGCATGTGCGGGTCCGAAAAGCAATACGTCAAAAATGAAACTTTTCATAAGAAACGCAACTACCGCAGCAATTAAGACTGCTGAGGTTGCTCGTATCAAATGCCATCTTAATTCTTCAAGGTGGTCTAAAAATGACATTTCCTGTTCTGGCTCGGCGGGGGTTCCAATTTGTTTCATTATAAAATTCCTTCTCTTATTAAGTTATGGATATGAACTACACCGGCATATTTCCCGTCTTCAACAGCCAGCAGCTGTGTAATTTTATTTTCTTCCATTATTTCCAATGCTTCGACCGCCAGTTTATCCTGCTCTATGGTTTTAGGATTCTGGCTCATGATATCTTTAGCTTTCAATCCTTTAATTTCAGAATGGTTTTTTAACATCCGGCGAATATCTCCGTCTGTAATAATACCTATGATTTTGTCATTTTCCAAAACTGCGGTAACTCCCAGCATCTTTTCTGAAATTTCAATAATGGCATTAGCAATTTCAGTGTCAGGTGAAACTTTTGGAATTTGGTTCTGTGAAGTGATGTCGGCTACCCTGAGATATAATTTCTTACCAAGAGTTCCTCCCGGATGATATTTAGCGAAATCTTTACTGGAAAAACCTTTTAGATTCAGCAGACAAATAGCCAGAGCATCGCCCATAACCATCTGTGCTGTCGTGCTTGTGGTAGGAGCAAGGTTATTGGGACAGGCTTCCTTTTCTATATAACAGTTCAAAACAAAATCGGCTTCCTTTGCCAGGAACGATTCTTTATTGGCTGTTAGAGCGATCAAGGTATTATGGAAGTTTTTGATAAGCGGAACAAGAACTTTTATTTCGGGACTGTTTCCACTTTTAGAAATACAAATTACCACATCATCCTGTTGAACGATCCCAAGATCGCCGTGAATGGCATCTGCCGCATGCATGAATATAGAAGGGGTTCCGGTAGAATTTAGCGTGGCAACAATTTTATTGGCAATGATAGCGCTTTTGCCAATTCCCGTTACTACTACACGTCCCTGAGACTTGTAAATAGTTTCAACCGCCTGTTTAAATTCTTCGTCAATAAAATTTTCGAGATTCGCAATTGCTTCTGCTTCGTTGGAAATTGTTTCTTTTGCAGTAGAAATGATTTGATCGCTAAGTTTCAAATTAGATTAAATTATGAATTGCATTTACTAAAGAAATATGTATATTTAGTTAATGCAAATGTATGTAAAATTGTAACACAATTGAATGGGTTTGACCGAAATTGATTTACACAAAGAACTGAAGAAGTACTTTGGATTTAGTCAGTTTAAGGGGCTTCAGGAAGAAGTAATTACCAGTATCGTCAAAGGAAATGACACGTTCGTGGTAATGCCAACTGGCGGAGGTAAATCACTATGCTACCAGCTCCCTGCTTTAATATCAGATGGAACGGCAATAGTTGTATCGCCCCTTATAGCTTTGATGAAAAACCAGGTAGATGCAATTCGAAGCATCTCCTCAGAATATGGTATTGCCCATGTTTTGAACTCCTCTTTAAACAAGACTGAAGTAAGACAGGTAAAGGATGATATCCGTAATGGTATCACTAAACTGCTTTATGTTGCTCCGGAATCTCTTACCAAGGAAGACTATGTCGATTTTCTAAAAGGACAGACGATCTCTTTTCTCGCGGTAGATGAGGCTCACTGTATTAGTGAATGGGGCCATGACTTCCGCCCTGAATACCGTAATTTAAGGCATATCCTCACTAGGATAGGTGATAATATTCCTATTATTGGCTTAACAGCGACTGCCACTCCAAAAGTTCAGGAAGATATTCTTAAGAATTTGGGGATTCAGGATGCCACGACCTTTAAAGCCAGTTTTAACAGGCCTAATTTATATTATGAAGTACGGCCTAAAACCAAAAATATCGATGCCGATGTTATTCGTTTTGTAAAGCAGAATGAGGGTAAATCTGGAATCATATATTGTTTAAGCCGGAAAAAGGTAGAAGAGCTTGCTCAAACACTTCAGGTTAATGGGATTAAAGCTGTTCCTTATCACGCGGGTCTGGATGCCAAAACCAGGTCACGACATCAGGATATGTTTCTCATGGAAGATATAGATGTGGTAGTAGCTACCATTGCCTTCGGAATGGGGATAGATAAACCAGACGTTCGCTTTGTGATTCATCATGATATTCCCAAAAGTATTGAAAGTTATTACCAGGAGACCGGTCGTGCAGGACGTGATGGCGGTGAGGGACATTGTCTCGCTTTTTACTCCTATAAGGATATTGAAAAGCTTGAAAAGTTCATGAGTGGTAAGCCGGTTGCCGAGCAGGAAATTGGTCATGCCCTGCTTCAAGAAGTGGTTGCTTATGCTGAAACTTCAGTGTCCAGAAGAAAATTCATTCTGCATTATTTTGGGGAAGCATTCGATTCTGAAACCGGGGATGGTGCCAATATGGATGATAATGTTCGCAATCCTAAAAAACAACACGAAGCCAAAGAAGATTTCGAGTTATTGCTAAGAACGGTCAAGGAAACCAAGGAATTATATAAATCTAAAGAAGTTGTAAAAACACTTATCGGGAAGTCAAATGCTTTGATTGTATCCCATAAGACCGATGAGCATCCTCTTTTTGGAAAAGGAAAAAACCATGATAGTAACTACTGGATGGCGTTAAGTCGCCAGGCTTTGGTTAATGGTTATTTGAAAAAAGATATCGAGACTTACGGAGTTGTAAAGCTTACTAAAAAAGGGGAAGAATATCTGAAAAATCCGGTCTCTTTTATGATGACCGAAGATCATATCTATGATGCTCATACTGAAGAAGCTGCCGCTTCCTCAAAAACCGTGGCCTCTGTGGATGCTGGATTGGTGAAAATGCTGAAAGAATTGCGTAAAAAAGTGGCTAAGAAAAAGGATCTTCCTCCGTTTGTGATCTTTCAGGATCCTTCTTTGGAAGATATGGCATTAAAATATCCTGTAAACATTGATGAGCTTAGTAATATTCACGGAGTAGGAGAGGGTAAGGCGAAGAAATATGGCAAAGAGTTCGTAGAACTTATTTCCAGATATGTTGAAGATAATGATATCACCAGGCCCGATGACTTTGTGGTTAAATCAACCGGCGCCAATAGTTCTCTTAAACTCTATATTATTCAAAATGTAGACAGGAAACTCCCTTTAAACGATATTGCTTCAGCAAAAGGCATGTCTATGCAGGAGTTTATCAAAGAAATGGAGGCGATCGTATATAGCGGGACCAAACTTAATATAGATTACTGGCTGGATGACATTCTGGACGATGAACAGCAGGAGGAAATCCATGATTATTTCCTGGAAGCTGAATCAGACAAAATTGATGAGGCTATGGAAGAATTCGATGGTGATTACGACGACGAAGAACTTCGTTTATACCGCATTAAATTTATTAGTGAAGTGGCTAATTAAATAAGAAAGATGAAGTTAGAAGTATGAAGGATGAGTTGTAATTAAGAGAAAATAAAAATGTATATCCGTTTTTAGTCATAATAGTTATCTCGTCACCCTGAATTTATTTCAGGGTCTCATTTTATATGAGGATTTATAGTATTTTAAGATTCTGATACAAGTTCAGAATGACGCACTTTATTAAATTATGATACTTTACGGACAATCAAAAATAAAATATAAAAGAGTAATACTACTACTGAATATCTGAAAAGGCTCAGGTCTAAATTTGATTGTTTCTCGGCCTTTGGCTTATCGCAATGACTTTATAATATTAGTAAGCGGTTAATTAATTACTTAAAAATTAATGAAGCTATTTTCCACCCACAGACCGGAGGTCCTGTATGCAGGCGTCTTTTAAAGAAGGTATACTATTTCCGTCAAGCACATCAATAACCCCGCTTCCAAATTCAAGTGAAGACCTCATAAGGCATCCATCAACCTTGCAGTGTCCACCCTTACCATCCTGGTCCTCATGATCGGTAACTGGTGTAATACCCAGATCAACCAGTCCAAACAAATGCCCGAATTCATGATTTAGAGTAGCACCTTCAATAATAGAACGATTTGGAGCACCCGTTTTTTGAGCAAAATTTTTAATGGTCTTTTCATAAATTACCATGGAAGTATTTCTAAAAGCTGAACCAAGGGTAACTTTTTCATTACTGTCGTCTTCATGGCTTCCATCGGCAAAATAAATCCAGACAGCGATTTCGTCTCCCTGATTATACGCGCTTCGCTCAGTTTTCTCAATATCAACGATTTCTTCTATACTAAATGGCGCCTTACCTGAAGAACTCACCTCTCTTAGATCCACATTAATTCCATTTGGTTTATAAACCCTGCTCTGGAGAAAATTCTTTAAAACATCAATGGCTTCGTCTGTAGGCCTGTTGCCAGCCACATAAACTATTTCAAGATACATGGAGGTATATTTGCCATCACTTAAAAGATCGGCAGCTGATGCGCCTGTTGTTTTTAAATTTGCAGTTTCTGAACGGGGGACGGGATCTTTGGTACAGGATATTGCGAGTATCAGACCTAGGAATAAAATGAGCCTGTTGAGTTTAGCCATTGGGAATCGGAAATCTTGAGATTTTGACAAAAATATAAATTTAAAGCATTTAGGCCTTATTTATTATAGCCAGATAATCAAAATGCTTGCCTTTTTTTATAATATTACAGTTAAAACCATGTTTTGTTGCATAAAACTTTAATAATTCCTCATCTATATATAACCATTTGAACCAGTCAGATTTTTCACCCTTGTAGCTTGTTTGAAATTTAAGCTCCCCGTAATAGGGTTCTGTATCACTAAAATCTTCCTCAAAGAGATAAATTAGATCTGAAGAATCCATAATAATTTGACCATCCTTGTTCAGTAAATCTTCTGCCTTCTTAAAAAAGCGATTCATATTTTTCAGTTCACCAATGATACCACTGCCGTTCATCAGTAAAAGGATGGTGTCGAATTTCTGGTTATTCAGATTGAAAAAATCTTCACACTGAGCGTCTTTTAAACCTCTTTTTCTGGCTATTTCAACAGCGCCGGGAGATGTATCTATAGCTAAGCATTCCAATTTTCTTTTATTCTGGAGATACAACGCGTGGCTTCCCGCACCACAGCCTACATCCAGAACCTTACCCTTGCAGAGTTCCAGTGCCTTTTGCTCAATTTCTGGCATTTGATCATAGCTTCGGAAGAGATACTGAACTTCAATAATATCATCATCAAAATCTGGAGAATGTACAATAATATTGGTATTGTCATTATTCTCATAATATGCTTTAATAGCCTTGCCGAATATATCCTTATTTTTGTCCAATGGAAGAGATTCTTAAAAATTTACCAGATCGGGCCAAAGATATGAAGAAGGAGAATAAAAAGTTCTTCTCTAAGCTGAAGAAACGCCCGCCTAAAAATCTGGATTCTTTGATGAGGGAATTACACGAAGAGGAATTCTCCCGAACAAATTGTCTGGAATGTGCAAATTGCTGTAAAACAACCGGTCCGCTTTTTACCCAAAAGGATATTGAACGCATTAGCCGTCATTTTAAAATGAAACCTGGTGACTTTATCGAAGAATATTTAAGGCTGGACGAAGAAAATGATTATGTTTTGCAACAAGTGCCCTGTCCTTTTCTGGGAGGTGATAACTTCTGTTCAATTTATGACCAGAGACCCAAAGCTTGCAGGGAATATCCGCATACCGACAGAAAGGATTTTCATAAGATTTCAAATATTAATATTAAGAATACCGCCATTTGTCCTGCGGCTTTTAATATTGTAGAGGAAATGAAAAGGAGGCTGGGATGATCAGGAAGATTGCTTTTTTCTTCCGATTAAAAAGTAAAGGATAGAACCTAAAAGTGGAGCTATTAAAATACAAAGTATCCAGCCCCACTGATGCAGTGGTTTTAAATCTCTGCTAAATACATCTATTAACGCCCAGATTATTAATATCCCGGTCAGGATTATTAAGACAAAGAGAAATATCGAAAAGATATTATCCATATTCTGTTAATTAGGGTTATTGATAGAGTAAATACCGGGAGCGTACTTCTTTGAATTGCTTAAGATCCTCTTGCCATGAATTTTTTATTTCTTCTGCCGGAATTCCACTTTCAATCTGTCTTTGTAAGTTTTTAGTACCTGCTAATTTCGTAAAAAATGCGTTAAAAAATTCCTTTTTGTTAGAAGTGTTTTTATAGGCTTCCAGTAACCAGTCAATATTTAGTTCATTCAAATATGCAACCTCGCTGAGATCTTTTCCATAGCACTTCTCGCCTTGATGTTTTGGATATCTGGCTCCTTCATTTGCTTCAGGAATATAAGAATAGGTGAAATAACTACTGTCCAATGACGGTGATCCAAAGATTTGGAATTGCTTTTCAGTTCCCCTGCCGGCATTTACATTGGTTCCCTCAAAGAAACACAAACTGGGATAAAGATTAACGGCTTTATCATTAGGAAGATTAGGCGAGGGTTTTACCGGAAGGGAATATTTTTTGGAATGATCATAATTTTCAAGTTTTATCACGTGGAGATCACACTGGATGCCATTTTTTAACCATTTCTCACCATTAATCATTTTTGCATATTCCCCAATCGTCATTCCATAAACCACCGGAACGGGATGCATTACCACAAAACTTGAATTTTTAATTTCCAGTACAGGGCCGTCAATATAATGTGCATTTGGATTTGGACGATCCAGTACAATTAAAGGAATATTATTTTCCGCACAGGCTTCCATAATATAATGAAGGCTGGATAGAAAGGTGTAAAATCTCGCTCCCACATCCTGAATGTCAAATATCATGACCTCAATTCCCGCTAAACTCTCCGGAGTCGGTTTTTTATGATCGCCGTAAAGAGAGATTACCGGAAGTCCCGATTTCGTGTCTATACCATCTTTTACAACTTCCCCGGCATCTGCGGTTCCCCTGAAACCGTGTTCCGGAGCAAATACTTTTTCTATTTTAATATTTAAAGCTAATAAAGAATCAACTAAATGCGTGTAGGTTCCTTTATCTGTTTTAATAATGGAAGTTTGATTGCCTGCAATGCCGACTTTCTTATTTTTTATTAAAGGTAAATATTCCGTGGTGCGGTTCGCTCCGGTTATTATTTCAGTTTGAATGGAAGGCTTTGGAGCAGTGCCAGGAATTTTTTCTGAAGTTTGATCAGATCGCTGGTTTGTGTTTCCGCAGGAAAGAATTCCAATAAAAGAGAATAAAAATGTACTTTTGAGCAATCTCTTAATCATAGGATATTGAATTTCGAGTACTTCGTTGTAAAACGCCTCATCAGCGCCAAAAAGTATAAAAGTAGCATATCTGCCCCTATAATAAAAATAGCTATTACGGCTATTGCCATAGGAGTGGTCATGATGCTGGTATCTTTTGCGACCGGTTTGGGGCTACAGGAGAAAATTCGTGATAAGATTGCCGCTTTTAACGGGCATATCAATATTTCCAGCTACGATAATAACAGTTCCAAGGTTACGCTGATTCCAATTTCGAAAGATCAGGATTTTTATCCTGAATTTAAGTCGGTGGAAGGAATTAAGCATGTTCAGGCTGTCGCCACGAAATTCGCTGTGATTAGAACCGAAAGTGATTTTGAGGGTATTATTGTTAAAGGAGTTGGCACAGATTATAACTGGGAATATTTCAAAGACTTTCTCATTGCCGGCAAGCTGCCGGATTTTTCCGGAAAACTGAATGATGAAATTCTTATTTCAGATTATCTAGCCAGGAGACTTCAGTTAAAAGTAGGGGATAAGGTGCCTACCTTTTTTCTGAGAGAGGATAGTGAGCGTCCCCTGCAACGCGGCTTTGAGATCACAGGGATTTATGACTCCGGGTTTCAGGAGTTTGATGAACTCTATTTGATTGCAGATATTCGACATATTCAGCGTATAAATAAATGGGACGAAAATCAGGTTGGGAATTTTGAAGTTTTCGTGGAAAATTTTGATAAGCTTGATGAAAAAGGAAATGAGGTTTATGAAAATACGGGCTCTTTCCTGGATACCCAAACAATCAGTCAGAAATACTATTCAATTTTCGAGTGGCTTTCTTTATTCGATTTTAATATTGCTCTAATCATCGGGATTATGATTCTTGTGGCCGGGATCAATATGATCACTGCGCTACTGGTTCTAATTTTGGAAAGAACCCAGATGATAGGAGTCTTTAAGGCTCTGGGAGCTGAAGACTGGAGCATCCGGAAAATATTTTTATATAATGCAGGTTACCTTATTATTTTAGGACTTTTCTGGGGAAATCTAATAGGTATTGGATTACTCGCACTTCAGAAATATTTTAAACTTGTCCCTTTAGATCCACGTACTTATTATGTGACTGAAGTTCCAATCTACCTTAACTTAGATTATATCTTTGCTGTAAATGTGGGGACGCTTATACTTTGTATGCTAATGTTGCTTATACCTTCACTGATTATTTCTAAAATATCGCCCGTTAAAGCTATCAAATTCGAGTAGTTTTAATGGTGGTTAAGGCATGTATCCCTTTTTGCAACTGATTTATAAATTCTAAAATGCTCAAAATACGAGTGAGCTTTCGGTGGAATATGAATTCAGAACTCCACCAGTCATTTTACCTTAAGATCTATCCTTTTAAACATTTTAGATTTTTAACTTTGCAGATTTGATTGTCCGTTAAATATCATAATTTAATAAAGTGCGTCATTCTGAACTTGTTTCAGAATCTTAAAATACTATAAATCTTCATTATAAAATGAGACCCTGAAATAAATTCAGGGTGACGAGATATCTATTATGACTAAAAAGGGATATACATTTGCAAATCTTTAAATTTAAAGAATGGATTACTCTGAAAATATATTAGGTACCATAGGAAATACTCCTCTGGTAAAAATGAATAAAATTGTCGAGGACATCGATGCCCTTGTGCTTGCCAAATATGAAACCTTTAACCCCGGAAATTCTGTAAAAGACAGGATGGCTGTAAAAATGGTAGAAGAGGCCGAGAAAAAGGGACTTCTAAAACCAGGCGGCACCATTATAGAAGGAACTTCTGGAAATACCGGAATGGGACTTGCTCTTGTGGCCATTGTGAAGGGTTACAAAATGGTATGTGTGATGAGCGATAAGCAAAGCAAGGAAAAAATGGATATTCTTAAAGCGGTGGGAAGTGAAGTGGTTGTTTGTCCTACCGATGTGGCTCCTGATGATCCACGCTCTTATTATTCTACTTCGAGACGACTTGCCGAAGAAACGCCAAATTCCTGGTATGTAAATCAATATGATAATCTTGCAAATACAAAGGCTCATTATGAGACTACAGGACCTGAGATCTGGAAACAGACAGATGGAAAAGTAACTCATTTTGTAGTGGGTGTAGGTACCGGAGGAACTATTTCGGGAGTTGGGAAATATCTGAAGGAACAAAATCCGGATATTAAAGTATGGGGAATTGATACCTATGGTTCGGTATTTAAAAAATATCACGAAACAGGAGTTTTTGACGAAAAAGAGATATATCCTTATGTAACCGAAGGAATTGGAGAGGATATTCTTCCTAAGAATGTAGATTTCAGCATTATTGATGGGTTTACCAAAGTCACCGATAAAGATGCGGCGATTTATACCCAGAAACTGGCAAAAGAAGAAGGTTTCTTTTTGGGAAACAGCGCCGGTGCCGCAGCTAAAGGTTTGTTGCAGTTAAAAGATAAATTCACGAAAGATGATGTGGTGGTCGTTCTTTTTCATGATCATGGTAGCAGGTATGTTGGCAAAATGTACAATGATGACTGGATGAGAAAAATGGGTTATAAAGAATAGAGATCATTAAAAAAGGAAAACCTCGCTTAATGCGGGGTTTTTTTTGCTAAGAAAAAACTAAACCCGGTTTAAATATTCTCCAATTATAGGAAATGTCCTATTTTCAGGCCTTAAACCAATTCTATGAAAAAAATTTACTTCTTATTTATTGCGATAATCTGTTATTCCTGCAGTTCTACAGTAAATACAACTCAAAATCAGGAAACTTCAGGTCCTAAATATAGTTATCTCGCTTTGGGTGATTCATATACAATTGGCGAAAGGGTAAAGGAAGAAGATAGATGGCCCGTTCAGTTAACTCAGTCTTTAAAGAATAAAGGTTATGAAATGGCGGCTCCCAAGATCATTGCGAAAACCGGGTGGACTACCGAAAATTTAATACGCGGAATGGAAAATGACCTCAGTATTCAGCGGGATTTTGATATTGTTTCCATTTTAATAGGAGTTAATAATCAGTATCAGGGTAAGCCTATAACTGAATATGAAGAAGAATTGCGACATATATTCCGTCGTGCGATTAATCATTCCAAAACCCTGGAAGCGGGAGTTTTTGCAGTAAGTATTCCGGATTATGGATATACACCTTTTGGTGAGGAGCATCAGGAAGAAATCAGCGTGGAAATTAAACGTTTCAATGAGGTGTTTAAAAGGGTTGCTGAAGATTTTAATGTAGACTTTTATAATATCACTCCAATTTCTCAGCAGGCAAAAACAAATCCAGACCTGGTTGCGGGAGACGGGCTTCATCCAAGTGGAGAAATGTACCGGCTCTGGGTACAGGAAATTGTAAATCAGGTTGCTCAGAAACTTCCGGAATAAATTTTATATCTCACGTATAATCAGAAGTTTAATTTGATACTTTTGGATTATGCGGGAAGATTTTTTATACCATATCTGGCAATTTCGAAAGTTTCAGACTGAAAGCCTTAAAACTTCAGGCGGAGAGCTTATTGACATCGTTCATCCTGGCATTCAGAATGATTCTTCAGGGCCTGATTTTTTTAATGCGAAAGTATATATCGGCAAACAGTTATGGGCCGGAAATGTTGAAATTCATATTAAAGCTTCAGACTGGTATCTGCATCAGCATGAAACAGATCCTAATTATGACAATGTTATATTGCATGTGGTGTGGGAAGATGATGTTGAGATTTTTAGAAAAGACAACTCCGTAGTTCCCTGTCTCGAATTGAAAGGACTGGTTTCTTCAGGAATAATTCTGAATTATTCACGGTTACTGGAGCAAAAACATTTCAAAATCAACTGTGAGAGAGACTTTGGAGATTTTTCTGATTTTCAAATAGACCACTGGTTAGAACGCTTGTATTTTGAGCGTCTGGAAGTAAAATCCCAGCTTATTAACGAGCTTCTTTTCCGAACAGGAAATAACTGGGAGGCCACCTTGTTTATTTTACTCGCCAAAAGCTTTGGCCTTAATATAAATGGAGAGGCTTTTATGAGTATTGCTGAAAGTTTTGATTTTAAGATAATTCAAAAGCTTGGTGATAAGCAGTTTTCTATTGAGGCTTTACTCCTGGGACAGTCTAAATTAATAACCGGTGTAGATCAATATGCGGGTGCTTTGGAAAAGGAATATGAATATCTTGCGGCCAAGTTCTCTCTTACAAATGAAGGAGTACAAATTCCGAAATATTTCAGGTTAAGACCAGATAATTTTCCTGTGATTCGCCTGGTTCAGCTTTCAACACTTTACGCAAATCAGAGAAATTTATTTCAAAAACTTATAGTGGATTCCCGCCTGGATGAAATCTATAAAATTTTTGATTTTAAAGTCCCGGAATACTGGCAACATCATTATAATTTCGGAAAGGATCATCGCAATAGAAAAAAGAAATTAAGCAGGGCTTTTATAGACCTGATTATCATAAACTGCATAGTTCCTCTTCGATATAACTATTCAAAATTCAATGGTGAAGACTCCAATGAAATCCTGAACGAAATAATATCTCAACTGCCGGCAGAGCGAAACTCGATCACAGACCTTTTCAGAAAATTAAAACCTGAAGTAGCTTCAAACGCCTTAAAAACACAATCTTTGATACATCTCAAAAAGAATTATTGCGACCAGAATAAATGCCTTTATTGTGAATTGGGCGCCTCTTTACTTCAAAATTCGGCTAAATACGTTTAAATTTGCGTTGTGACTACACTTGTTTATAATATCAGGCACTATTTAGAAAAGCATGGGTTTTATGTTTCTTCCCGCATGGCAGATAAATTAGGAATGCGAGCTAAGAGTGTTCGTCTCTTTTTTATCTATGCCTCTTTCTTTACTATGGGGGCCGGTTTCATTATTTATCTAATTTTAGCGTTTTGGCTTAAACTAAAGGATCTTGTTTATACAAAACGAACCTCTGTATTCGACCTATGAGAAAACTTATAGATTCAAGAATAAAACTGGCAGTATTCCTCATTATCCTGGTTTTTACTATTGGAGTGGTGGGATTCAGATACTTATATAATCATTCCTGGGTGGATGCTTTATATATGACTATTATTACCATAAGTACGGTTGGATACGGAGAGGTACAACCAATGGACGCTTATGGCAAGTTATTCACGTCAGTTTTTATTATCTCTGGTTTATTCATTGTTGGTTTTGGTCTTTCTACAATAACAGAGCATATTTTAAATAAGAATAATATTGGTAATCTAAAGCGTAATAAAATGAAAAAGAGAATAGACTCATTTAAAGATCATATTATTGTGTGTGGTTATGGTAAGAATGGGAAGGAGGCTGTGCAAAAACTCAAAAATTACAGTAAGGATTTCGTGATCATAGATGATAATGAAGATGTTTTTAATAATATTGAGGAGGATCATAATTTTATTGTTGGGAACGCCACAGAAGATGAGGTGCTTTTAGCAGCAGGAATAGACAGGGCTTCTACCCTGATATGTGCTTTACCAAGAGATGCCGATAATCTATTTATTGTTCTTTCAGGCAGACAGCTAAAAAATAATTTGAAAATCATAAGTCGTGCAACAGAAGAGAATAGCTATAAAAAACTTAAGCTCGCTGGCGCAGATAACGTAATAATGCCAGATAGAATAGGAGGTAGTCACATGGCCTCTTTGGTAGTTGTACCAGATCTTGTGGAGTTTCTGGATAATCTTTCCGTTTCAGGTAGACATGATAGTATTAATGTTGAACAAATTTCTTTTTCTAAGGTGTGTCCAGACGGAAGGGAAAAAACTATTGCCGAAACAGATATTAGAAAAAGAACGGGTTGCTCTATAATTGGATATAAATCTCCCTCTGGTTCTTATATTGTGAACCCGGAACCATCCTTAAGGCTTGAAAAGGAATCTAAGCTTATTTTGATAGGGAGACCTGAGCAGATAGAAAGTTTAAAAAAATATTATTCAGTTTAACCGATATTATGCGTTATAGAACTGTTTATGGAATAAATTTTTATTTAACAATAAATTCACAATTTAACTCCCAAAAGTTTGAAATAGCCTAATTTTTTAGCATATTCACCGGCTGTAAATTTACTTTATAAATAAACGAAAATCTTTATGAGAAAGTATCTGCTTTCATTGGTCTTTTCATTTGCAATTATAGGAATGTCCGCTCAGGAACTCGATGTCAAGGCTAAAATTGGTAATCCATCAAAAGTAATCAACAACGGTTTTATAGATCTTCAGGTAAGTGGGGGAACCCCACCATACACCTATAAATGGTCTAGCCAGGAAACTCCTTTGGATTCTCCAAAAGCTGAAGGTCTTGTAGAAGGGGTTCCTTATTCTGTTACTGTAAAAGATGCAGCCGGAAACTCAGTTTCCAAAGAGTTTACCGTTCCGGCTGAAGCAATTACCGAATATTTTAATGGAACGTTTTCACCTATTGTAGCCGGAATGGGAAGTGTGCTATTCTGGGATCCATTTTCTGCCATAGGCGTTTACGATCCGGTAGTTTATGCAGATCTTAAACGTGTACCCGCTCCGGAATGGGAGGCAAATATCGAGTCTAAATTCACTCTTAAAGAATGGAAAAAGCCTGAAGGAAGCCATGTTGAAGAAGGTGAGCTTATTGCTGTTGTTTCTAAAGATGGGCAGGATATTGATGCTTATGCCAACGCTAGTGGTAGCCTGAAATATCTTGTAAAAGAAGGTGGAGTTATCTATAATTCTGAAAATAAAAAGCATGTTATTGAACAAGGCGCTCAGTATTTTGCAAGTATTACATATGATGAGCCTATACCACTTTTACACGCTAATGGAGATCCGCAAACAAAGGATATTCCATTTATTGTAGTATGGTTGGTATTAGGAGCTCTATTCTTTACCATAAGAATGGGATTCATCAACATAAGAGGATTCAAGCATTCGCTTGAACTAGCTAAAGGTAAATACGATGATCCAAATGCGCCGGGACAGGTAACCCACTTCCAGGCTCTGGCAACTGCCGTTTCTGGTACTGTTGGACTTGGGAATATTGCAGGGGTTGCAGTGGCTGTTTCTCTTGGAGGAGCAGGAGCTACAATGTGGATGATCGTTGCCGGACTACTGGGAATGTCCTCCAAATTTGTGGAGTGTACCCTGGGTGTAAAATATAGATTTATAAATAGTGAAGGTCGTGTATTTGGAGGACCGATGAACTATCTTAGATACGGTCTGGAAAAAAGAAATATGAGAGGCTTTGGTAAGTTTCTCGCAGTATTTTTCGCTATTCTGGCTATTGGAGCCTCTTTTGGAGGTGGAAATATGTTCCAGGCAAACCAGTCTTTTGTGATTCTGGCCGGTCAGTTTCCATTGCTTGAAGGTAACGGGTTTATCTTTGGTGTGGTCGTAGCTATTGTTGTTGGTATTGTAATTATTGGTGGGATTAGCAGTATTGCTAAGGTTACCGAAAAGATTGTTCCTTTCATGGCAGTAATCTATGTGCTGGGAGCACTTACAGTAATTGGCGTGAATATCGAAAATATCGGACCTGCTTTTTCTGCAATCTGGGACGGGGCTTTTAATCCAAGTGCCTTAAAAGGTGGTGTTATAGGTGTTCTGATTGTTGGATTCCAGAGAGCTGCTTTCTCTAACGAAGCAGGTGTGGGTTCTGCAGCAATTGCCCACTCGGCAGCTAAAACAAACAATCCTCCTTCTGAAGGTTTTGTATCTCTTTTAGAACCATTTATTGATACGGTGGTGGTTTGTACATTAACTGCCCTTGTATTGATCTTTACAGGAATGCATGAAGTTGAAGGTGTAGGAGGAGTTGAACTTACTTCTACCGCTTTTGGTAGTGTGATCTCATGGTTTCCATATGTGCTTTCTGTGGCTGTATTCCTTTTCGCATTCTCTACTATGATCTCATGGTCTTATTATGGAATGAGAGCCTGGACTTACTTATTCGGAAAAAGTAAAAAAACAGAGATTGTTTACAAATCATTTTTCCTCGTATTCGTAGTAGTTGGAGCTTCTGTAAGTCTAGGAGCAGTACTGGATTTCTCAGATATGATGATTCTTGCAATGTCTTTCCCTAATATTATAGGTTTATATATAATGTCTGGTGAAGTGAAAGAAGATCTTAATGAGTATCTAAGAAGATTGAAAGCTGGTGAACTTTTTCACAAGCCTGAAAAATCAAAAGTAGAAAAGGCTTCTTAGTCTTTTAAAAATAATGCAATTCTTTAAATCCCATTTTGCTCTTTCAAGAAGTCAGCAGAATGGGATTTTTGTTTTGGTACTGCTTATTATAATTGTTCAGGGAATTCTTTTTGCAATGGACTTCTACTCAGATCCGAATATTGCAAACGATATTGATAAAAAGGAGCTCGAGTTCTACCGTCATAAACTGGATTCATTAAAAGCCGCGAATTCTAAAATAACAAGAGACACAATCTACCCTTTCAATCCTAATTATATTACAGATTATAAAGGTTATCAACTGGGTATGAGTGTTCCGGAAATTGACAGGCTCTTAAAATACAGAGCCGGCGGAAAATGGATCAATTCTGCTGAAGACTTTAAACAGGTAACAGGTGTTTCTGATAGTCTTTTAAATGTGTTGGAACTACATTTCAGGTTTCCTGCATGGACTCAGAATACCAGGCCGGTTAAAGCTAAAGAGCAACCGGTTCAAAAAGCGGCTGTAGTAGTTGCAGATCTAAATATGGCCAGTGCTGAAGATCTCAGAAAAGTGAATGGGATTGGAGAGGTGCTTTCTGAAAGAATTATAAAATACAGGTATAAAATTGGAGGTTATCTGGATGTGATTCAGCTTAAGGATGTATACGGGCTTACTCCTGAAGTCATTCAAAATATAACCGAACTGTTCCGGGTTCAGTCGAAACCTGAAATAACTGTCCGGAATTTAAATGAAATCGGGATTTCACAACTTTCTGAGATTCCCTATTTTGATTATGAAATGGCACGCCAAATTATTTCTTACCGAAAGCTTCATGAGGGAATAAAGTCTTTTGAGGAATTATCAGGAATCAATGGTTTTCCTTCGGATAAAATCGATAGAATTAAATTATATTTGACCATAGAGTAATTTTTGGGAAAAATTCATTCTCAAATTGCTAAATACTTAATTGAATATGTATATCCCTTTTTAGTCATAATAGTTATCTCGTCACCCTGAATTTATTTCAGGGTCTCATTTTATATGAGGATTTATAGTATTTTAAGATTCTGAAACAAGTTCAGAATGACGCATTTTATTAAATTATGATACTTTACGGACAATCAATAATTGAAAAAGAAAATTAGAAATATAGGATGAGCAGTAGATATTTTACAGAAGAGCATGATTTATTCAGAAAGAGTTTTCAGGATTTTTTGCAAAAAGAAGTCGTCCCGCATATTGACAAATGGGAGGAAACCGGAAGAATAGAACCATTTATCTGGAAGAAATTCGGAGAAATGGGATATTTTGGTTTGAATCAGCCAGAGGAATATGGCGGAATGGATTTGGATCTTTTCTACACCGTAATATTTCTGGAGGAATTACAGAAAATTAATTCAGGAGGTTTTGCTGCTGCCATGTGGGCCCACGCTTACCTGGCGATGACCCATCTCAAGGTGGAAGCAGACCATGAAATGAAGGAGAAATACCTCACTAATGCTATCGAGGGAGAAAAGATAGGTTGTCTTTGTATCTCGGAGCCTTTTGGAGGTTCAGATGTTGCGGGAATGAAAACCACCGCAGTAAAAAAAGGTGATAAATACGTGATAAATGGATCTAAAACCTTTATCACTAATGGTGTCTATGCCGACTTTTATATTGTTGCCGCGAAAACCGATCCAGGTAAGGGTAATAAAGGAATGAGCATCTTCCTTCTGGATAAGGATTTTGCAGGGATATCAGCTACCAAACTTAATAAACTTGGATGGAGAGCCTCAGATACGGCTGAACTCGCTTTTGATAATGTGGAAGTTCCGGAAGAAAATTTATTAGGAGAGGAAGGAAAAGGTTTCAATTATATTATGCAGCATTTCGCGCTGGAACGCCTGATCATGGGAATAAATGCCCATGCGAGATCTGAGTATGCTCTGGATTATGCTATGGGTTATATGAAAGAGCGTGAAGCATTTGGAAAAACACTGGATAAATTTCAAGCATTAAGACATTCTGTGGCTGAAATGGCCAGCGAAATTGAAATGGTTAAGGAGTTCAATTATTCCATTACACATAGGTTGAATAATGGAGAATACGTGGTGAAAGAGGCTAGTATGTCTAAGTTGCTTTCCACTAAAATAGCCGATGAGGTTATTTATAAGTGTCTTCAAATGCTTGGAGGTTATGGTTATATGGAAGATTATCCAATGGCCCGTATGTTTAGAGATAGCCGACTTGGTCCAATAGGAGGAGGGACTTCTGAAATCTTGAAAGAGATTATCGCCAAAATGGTGTTGGATAATAAAGAATACAAGCCCGCAGCTAAATAGGAGTTTTGGCGAAAATTCATTTCAGATTATCGCCAAAATGGTGTTGGATAATAAAGAATACAAGCCCGCAGCTAAATAGGAGTTTTGGCGAAAATTCATTTCAGATTATCGCCAAAATGG
>JAGXII010000095.1 GCA_024635735.1 Christiangramia sp.
CGGTAGAACTGGAGAAAAAGATCTGTGGAATAGATAATGTGCATTCAGTTCATCATTTACATATCTGGTCACTGGAGGGTGAGAATCATGTTTTTACGGCCCACGTGGAACTGGAGCATATTCAGGAGTTTAATGAGATTATCGCGGCGAAAGAGAAAATAAAAAAAGTACTGGCAGATTACTCTTTTGATCATTACACCATCGAGACCGAGCTGGATGATGAGACCTGTAGTTTAAAGGATCATCGTCATAGATAGGGCTTTCCCAATCTTGCATAGTCACTGATTTCAGAATATTAGATTTAATGTGAAGAAGCAAAAAAGATGCTACAAGTAATAAAAAAACCCGCTTCATCGAAGCGGGTTTTTAAAGGTGCTGTCTCCAGGAAATAGTCATTATTTATGCTTTGTTATTTTTCACATCGAATGTAAAAACATCAGGCCTGGAATAATGTCCAACCACATCAAACATTCGTTTAGCTTTTATTATTTGATTTAAATCAATATCTGCATACAATATTGCCTCTTCTGCCTCAAGTGGACCTGCTAAAAAATGTCCATCTGGAGCAATGATTGAGCTATTCCCGACATTAATCCATTCTCTTTCTTCAGGATAAAGTTTTTTAAACTCATATTCATCAGGAATATCTTCCATTTTTAAAACCATACATGTACTTATTACAAATAACCCACCTTCTCTTGCAATGTGTTGCATCGATTGTATCCAGTTTGAGCTTTTGTCCCAAGTTGGGGATACCAATATCTGAGTTCCAAATTCGTAAATTGCATTTCTTGCTAATGGCATGAAGTTTTCCCAGCAGATTAATCCTGCTATTTTCCCTGCTGTAGTGTCATAAGAACGTAAGGTATTGCCTTCACCTTGCGACCAGATAAGACGTTCTCCCCCTGTTGGTATTAACTTTCGATGTTTCCCTAGAATTAAACCTTTGTCGTCTATAAAAAGTAAACTATTGAATAAACTTGCATTGCTGGTTTCAGTATTACGTTCATGCATACCAATAACTACATTAATGCCTACTTCTTTTGCAGCTTCACATAATTTTCTTGTGGAATGATCGGGTACAGAAACTGCATTTTCAACAAGCTTTACGTAAAGCTCATTTAAATCAGCCCCCTTACTATTTGGAATAAGCCATACCCAATCTGGATAACCGGAAATAAAAGCCTCTGGAAATACGATTGAGTTAGCACCGTTTTCCCCTGCCTCTAAAATTGCTTTACAAGCCTTTTCAATTGTTTTTTCTTTGTTTAAAAAGATCGGTGAAATCCATAATTTCAAACCTATTGAAGCAAACAATAACGGTTTTTAATATGAAAAATTAAAGCTTACATTGATATTTGGATACTCAACTAGCAAAAGGAATTGATGAATTTAAAGACTTAAACTTGATAAAAATACAATTATAGTATTTAGGAGAGAGATCCTAAAATGGAGAAAAGGACAATAATGGCAAACTGAAACACAAATTTTACAGCTTGTGAAGATTCACCGTGATATTTTTATAACCTTGATAAAATTCTTTTTAAGATCAACCTTTACTGGTTTTTAAAATTAAAAAAAATATTATGGTAACTTCAGTTAAAAATTTTAATTCCCATTTTATTTTTCTCTTTATACTAATTTTTTCGAGTATAAATATATTTGGACAGGACGTAGAAAATTTTCCAGAACGACCACCTATGGGATGGAACAGTTGGAACTATTTTGGCAAAAATGATGTTAATGAAGAAATAATAAAAGAAGTTATTGATGCCATGGCCGAAAAAGGTTTGGATTCCTTAGGGTATGAATACATTGTAGTTGATGGAGGCTGGAGAAGAGATACGCTGGGAAAAAATGGGGAACTTCTTGTAAACTATAAATTTCCGAATGGAATGAAAGCTTTGGCAGATTACGCACATTCTAAAGGATTTAAATTCGGTCTTCATACTGTTCCCGGATCTCATGATTGCGGATTGGATAAAGTTGGGGGATGGGGACATGAAAAAGTGCAGTTTGATCAATTTATGGATTGGGGTTTAGATTTCATTAAACTTGACCGATGCAGGTTTTCTTTAGATGATAATCCAGATTATGCACGAAGTGATAAAAGATGGTTTGAAGGCTGGGGAGATAATGGAGAGAATATAGAAAAGGCCTATACTATTTGGCACAAACTAATAGAAGAATTTGATCGCGACATATTTTTCAGCGCGAGTGTTTATCGATTTTATAACTGGTATCCGGAACTTACTCATATGGGAAGAACTACAGGAGATATTAAATCTATTCAAACTGGCGGAGCGGTGTTTGATGATCCAGACAGGCCAAATATTCATAGTGTAATGAATGTTGCCGATTTAAATGATAAATATTATAAATACGCAGGGCCTGGTTACTGGAATGATCCAGATATGCTTGTTACAGGGGAACAGGGTTTAACTTATGAAGAAGAGAAGGCTCATTTTGCTTTGTGGTGTATCATGTCTTCCCCTTTAATATTAGGGAATGATCCCAGGAATATGACAGACCAGGAATTTCAGATTATTTCTAATAAAATGGCTATAGAAATTAATCAGGATCCAACGGAACAGGGCCATAAAATTACTCAAAATGGTTCTTCTGAAATCTGGGCAAAAAAATTAAAGGATGGAAGCTACGGTGTTTTACTGCTAAATCGTGATCCGGTACACAGCAAAGATGTAGTATTAGATTTTGAAATTTTGGGCTTAGACGGAGAATTGAATTTAGTTGATGTGTATGCCAAGCAGAATTTGGGAAATTATAAAAAGCAATATAAAGCCTCAGTAGGTGCGCATGCCGGAATATTTTTAAAGGTAAATAAAAAATAATTTTAAAATTAATTCATGAAGATTTACAGATTGCTTTCGATAATTGCATCTTTTTTACTTTTCACTAATTTTTTAATTGCTCAGGAGAATGATGAAAAAGGTACAATCCTCACTGAATGGGCAGAAAAGGTAACTTCAGAAAATGTATGGCAGCAATATCCAAGACCTCAATTTGAAAGAAACGAATGGCTTAATTTAAATGGGACCTGGGATTTTAAAATAGCCAACAAGAAGGAAAGTGATGTTTCAAAAATAGACTGGAAAGATAAAATATTGGTTCCATTCACTGTAGAAAGTAAATTATCTGGAATCCATAAAAATGTTGATGAAAATAAGCCCCTATATTATCACACTTCATTTAAACTGGACCAATCCTGGAACGATAGGTCCATTCTGCTACATTTTGACGCTTCAGATTATTATACAACAGTATGGTTAAATGGAAAACAAGTTGGTACGCATACCGGTGGTTATGATCGATTTACCTTCAACATTAGTGATCTTATAAAAAAAGGGGAGAAGCAGGATTTAATTGTTATGGTTTCAGATCCGCAAAACACGGTATTTAAAGCTCAGGGAAAACAGAGCAATAATTCAGGTCAGTACGAGCGTGCTTCGGGGATTTGGCAAACGGTATGGATCGAACCGGTCAATAAAGAAAATCATTTAATCTCGGTTAGACAGGAAACAAGCCTGTATAAGGTTTTTTTCAGTTCAAAAATTGCTGAACAAGATCCCAGCCTAAAGGTGAAGTATGAAGTTTTTGACGGGACTAAGCTCGTTGCTACTAAAATTTCAGGTACCAAGAAGATATCCATATCGATCCCTTCACCTAAATTGTGGAGTCCGGATACACCATTTTTGTACACCACTAAAATCAGTTTATTGAATGCAGAAGAGGTTTTGGATGAGGTTAGTTCTTATGTTGGATTAAGAACAATTTCGGTCAGTGAGACTTCAAAAGGGAAACAAATTCTGTTAAATGATAAACCCATATTTCAGGTAGGTCCTTTAGATCAAAATTACTGGCCCGGAGGCGGTTTCACTCCACCAAGTGAAGAAGCCATGCTTTGGGAAGCAGAATATCTAAAGGAAATTGGCTGTAATATGGTAAGATTACATATTAAGAAAAATCCAGACAGATATTATTATAATTGTGATAAGCTAGGTTTGCTGGTTTGGCAGGATTTTATTTCAGGACCAAAAAAAGATTTAAATCCCGAACCAGAAGAAGCCGCAGCCTGGCTGGGAGAGCAGAAGAAATTAATGGCCAATTTGCATAATCATCCTTCCATAGTGTTATGGATCACTTTCAACGAAGGCTGGGGGCAGCACGACACCGAAGAAATCTTTAAATGGACGCGAGAGCAGGATTCTACACGATTAATTACATTGTCAAGTGGCTGGAATGATATTCCCGGTTTGGGTGATATTAGGGATTTGCATGATTATACCATGAGACCCTCTATTCCGGTTTCAGAAACAGAAAGCAGGGTATTGGTTATTGGAGAAGGAGGTGGCTTCGCTTCAGCGTTGCCAGAACATAACTGGACGGGAAGAGCCAACGAAACCGGAGAAATAAAAAATCCGCTTTTCGGTGGTTTCAATCCCGAAATCCCTCGCGATACTGAATTTTCACATGATTTATTCAGGCCTACTTTTACTACGGGTAAACCTTTTGAAAAACAATATGAACGTTTTATTGAAAATCTTATACTGCTGAAGAATACCGGTTTAAATGCATTGATTTACACTCAGTTAACAGATATGAAACTGGAAGAAAATGGATGGTTAACTTTCGACAGGAAAGTAAGTAAAATAGATAAGAAAGCGCTGAACAGGATACACAGCAAATTGATTACTGAAGTATATCCTCAAACTATTATTCTGGGGAGATCTAAAGCAGAAAATAACAGTTGGGAATTGGCTAAAATTCCATTTCCTGCAGAAGATAAAAACAATCGGGATATATTTTCAATAAGTGAAACCCCCGAATTTAATAGTCTTGAATGGATAAAAGGATCAGCTCCTTTTACAAATAAACCTGGCGATAATGAGTGGACCGGAAAAGAGCAATTATTGGTAAAAAATGAGTTTGAGATAAAGGACTTATCCAATTCACATTCTGTTAGAATATATACAGATTTAGATGGTAAAAGTCCGTGGATGTATTCACGTATTTATATAAACGGAGAATTTATTGCTGATGAAATTATAAGACAAAAAATGCCTGAAAGTCGAATGGCAGAAGTAATTGTTCCAAAAGAAAAAGAACATATTTTAAAGAAGGGAAAAAACTCTATAATTATTCAGTTTGTGCCTGGTCTAACCTCTCAGTCGGGCAATATAAAAAAGGTGCCTGATGATATTTCCATGAATGTGGAAGTGACTAGTTTTAAATTCAAGGACTAAACTCTAACCAAATTTTTCGAAGTATCTCTAAGATGTATTTTACTTTTTAACCCAACCGAATATAAGATACCTGCCCGGATAAAAAATGAAACTGCTAATAGAGATTAGCTGATTCTAATCGCTCCGGGTTCATTGTTTTTCACATAGAAAGAGGCTTCCGTGGTGATAGGGGCTCCTTTTTTATCGACATATGCTATAGTGCGAAAATCGGCTTTCATTTTTTCGGGAGTAAGGGTACATCTCACGTAGCCTCTTCGATTACTGGTGTATTTTATATGAGGATTTTCGGCCATCACATTTTTTCCATAATTTTCTGTTCCGTTTCCACCAGAGGTAAGGCTGGTACCTCCAAATTCTGTAGCAATAATTTTTGACTCAGGATTCAGAAAGTCTTCCTTTAGATTATTCACCCAGTTCTTATGAGAATCTCCGGTTAAAACAACTACATTTTTTATATCATTCTCCATTATAGTTGAAAACAATCTATTACGGCTTTCTACAAATCCATCCCATTTGTCAATGCCAATTCTGGTTCCCGGTCCCAGTTGGTCATCTTTATAGGCCATTACCACCTGATTGGCTAAAATATTCCATCGCTTTTTAGAAGTTTTGAGATTATTAAATAACCACTCTTCCTGTTTTTCCCCATAAATAGTTCTGGAAGGATCCGTTCGATCCTCACAATTTTCAGTTTGATTGGGACCACACGGGGGCTTGGATCTAAACTGTCTGGTGTCAAGTATGCTGAACTCCACGAGATCTCCATAAGAACATTTTCGGTAAATCTGAATATGATATTCGTGAGGAATAGCCGATTTTCTCACGGGCATATGTTCGTAATAAGCTTTAAATGCGGCAGCCTGCCGGGTAAGTGATTTTTCGTCCTCCTCACCACCCCAGTTGTTTCTTACTTCATGATCATCAAAAGTGACGAGCCATGGGAAAGCAGCATGAATATTTTGTAGTGCCGAGTCACTTTTATACTGGGCGTATCTCAATCTGTAATCTTCCAGTGTTTCCAGTAACTTATGTGGATAATGTACCCGACCGCCAACACCTTCATTTCCTTTGAATTCGTAGATATAATCGCCTAAGAATAGTACGACATCGAGCTCTTCGTCAGCCAAATGTTCGTGTGCCGTATAATATCC
>JAGXII010000096.1 GCA_024635735.1 Christiangramia sp.
CCGATTCAGCAAGAGGTGGATAATTTGAAGATGTAAAAGCCTGAAAGTGTTCTGCATTTATTTTTGTAGTGCGGTTGGCCCGGTACAATTTATATTCAAAATACAATCCCACTTCAGAAATTACGGGGCGACCTTGTTTTTGCAATCCAGCCACCTGTATACTTGTAATGAGGTTCTCCTTGGCATCTGTTCTAAGATCTCCAATAGGAAGTTGAGAACCGGTAAAAATAATGGGCTTTGTAAGATTTTCGAACATAAAACTCAGGGCAGAAGCCGTGTAAGACATGGTATCACTACCATGCAAAACTACAAACCCGTCATAATTATTATAATGTTCATCAATCGTCCTGGCAATCTTTATCCAATGAACGGGATTCATATTTGAAGAATCCAGAGGTTCTTCAAAACTTAAGGTCTCAATCTCGTGTTCCAGGATTTTAAGTTCCGGAATATTCTGCAATAATTCATCAAAATTGAAAGCCTTGAGAGCTCCGGTATCATAATCTTTGATCATCCCTATCGTACCACCGGTATAAATGAGCAGGATTCGGGAATTATTCTTCATTTACGAGGATTTTATTAATCACGGGATTAGCATACATCAGCAAATAACTATTAAGCGCCAGCGGATTTTTAGTATCCACTCTCCTGCTGATTCTTCTTTCAAACTGTCTTTTTTCCTTTTCAAAATATTCTTTCGCGAATCGCTTTTCATTTTTCAGAAGATCATAAGCGATATAATTGGCGGGCCATAATTTAAAATTCTTATAGATCATTTTATCTATCAGCGTGGCAACCTCTTTAAGTTGATCGTTAATCGAAAGTTCCTTCTCTCTTATCTTATCAAAATCTTCTTTAGCAAGAATTTCACCGGCTCGTAATTTAATACGCCCTTTTTGCCCCATAGCACCCTGCATGATACTATTAAAGTCTTCGTTAGCCGACTTTTTGTACTCCTCTTTCATCCTTTTCGCAAGTACTTCGGGCATTTTAAGCATATCGGTAGGATCAAATTCATAAGAGATCGCTACAGGAACTATTTTTAACTTCTCAAAATATTCAAGTATATCGTCCTCTTCCTTTGCCATGGCGAGCATCTTCAAAACTCCCTGTTGAGTATGATCATTACCATCTTTTGTTCGGCCTTCTCTTTGAGCCATCCATACAGAACGACAATTCTTAAAAATAAGTTTTCGAATATATTCTGAAAGCTTCATGGAACTACGCAACATTTCACGTGGCGACTGATTCCGCAGCACTAAAAAATTCCTGTTCAGTTTCGAAAGGGCCATTAAAAATGGTTTCTGAACCAAATTATCTCCAATAGCCGAAGCGGTCATAACCAGATCATGGTTATATAAGGTATAATTGATAAGAGAAGTATCCAGAATTATATCGCGATGATTGGAAATGAAAAAATAAGATTCCGAAGTATCCAGCTTTTCAAAACCTTCATCGGTTAAACCTTCGCTGGTTTTTTCCAGCACTTTTTCTACACTGTGATAAATAATAGTGCTTTGAAAATCGGCAATAGAATGGCAATCCTTTACTTTTTTCTCAATCTCAGAAAAGTCTGATTCGGGAAAGGTAAATTGAAGCAAGGCCTTTACCATAGGGTGTCGCACATTCTCCTGAAGCGCGGCATTCACCTCTTCATCTTTATAAAATCTTATATCATCAAAATTTTGCACCTACGACCAAATTATTTTAACAAATGAACAAAAATTCTGATTAATAGCTTCAAATTCCAAAAACTTCCTTGGAGTTTTTAGTAGTAATTTCTGCAATCTCTTCAACAGGAAGTTTATAGATTTCTGAGAGCTTTTTGGCAACCTCCAGAATGTAAACAGGATCGTTGCGTTTCCCACGGTAAGGACTGGGTGCCAGATAAGGAGCATCGGTTTCAAGAACGATCTCCTCAACAGGGATCTCATTCAAAAACTTGTCGATCCCGCCGTTTTTAAATGTCACGACCCCGCCAATTCCCAGTTTCATATTATAAGAAAGTGCTTTTTTGGCCTGTTCCAAATTTCCCGTAAAACAGTGAAAAATCCCAAAAAGTTTATCATCTTTTTCAGATTCCAGCACCTCGAAAATCTCATCAAAAGCTTCACGACAATGTATTACAATAGGCAAAGCCTTACTTTTAGCAAGCTGAATCTGTTTCCTGAAAGCTTCTTTTTGAATACCAAGTGTGGTTTTATCCCAGTAAAGATCAATCCCAATTTCACCTACGGCATTAAAGTCCCTTTTTGAAAATTCATCTTCAATATGTTTTAACTCTTCTTCAAAATTTTCCTTTACATGGGTTGGATGCAGCCCCATCATAAGAAATACATTTTCAGGGAAAGCTTTCTCCAGCTCATACATGCTCTGAGTAGTTTCAGAATCTATCGCAGGAATAAAGAACCTTTTAATATCATTATCGATCGCTTTTTGAATCGCTTCCCGGCGATCATGATCAAAGGCTTCACTGTATAAATGGGTATGAGTATCGGTTATAATCATACCGCAAAAGTAAGATAACCCGATAACATGCTAAAATCGGGAAAGAAAAGAACGGGGATATAGTATTTACGAAAATTTTATAATAGAGGTTTTTAATTGACTGAAGTTTAAAACTAGCCAGATACAGAATTTTCAGAAATATAATCAGCTAGGTACTCAGCATCTTTTTTTATCCCGCCAAGGGTTGCAGAACCGCGAGTATGCAACCAAGGCAGACCTATAAAGTAGAGACCTTCAATATTACTCACGCCACGATAGTGTTCAGGATAACCATTCTTAGCTAACTCCAGACCTTCGATCCATTTAAAATTAGGCCGGTAGCCGGTAGCCCAGATGATATTTTTAAGGTCTGTGATCTTTTTCTTATCGGTAAAGACCACTTCATTTTCAGCATTTTTGGTTTTCCCTACCGGTTCCACATTCTCCCGGTTAAGAATAGCCTTAACATCGGTACCAATTACCGGTTGGCGGGATTTGCTGATTTTCTTTCCCAGCCAGGTGTCCCGGCTAAAACTTAAAAATCCCGTTTTGGTGAACCACCACCAGAGTGTTTTTCCAAAGATTTCCTGCGGAAGAACTTTCACATCTGTAGTGCCAGAGAAATACACCTTCCGATTGGTTTCCGAAACCTCATCCAGAATCTGGAAGCCGCTGTCTCCAGCACCAACTACCATAGCTTTTCCTTCCTGAAGCTGATCCGGATTTTTATAATAATTACTGTGGATCTGAAAAATATCTCTCCCTAATTTTTTAGAAAATGGCGGCGTATACGGGATATGAAAAGGCCCCGTAGCGATGACCACATTTTTAGTTTTAAGATCTCCTTCAGGGCTTTTCAGGAGAAAACAATCTCCTTCATGAGAGATATTTTCTATAAGCGTATTGAGCTGAACAGGAATTTCAAATTCTTCTACATATTTTTTGAAATAATCGGCCACTTCAGCCCTGGAAGGATAATGGCCTTTCTCCGCCGGAAATTCCATTCCGGGCATATTATTGAATTCTGACGGCGTAAATAAGGTAAGTGAATCCCATCGATTAAGCCAGGAAGCACCGATCTCTGTCTCCTTATCCACCACCAGGTAATCTTTACCCAGCTCACGCAGATAGTAAGCCATAGCAAGTCCGGCCTGTGCAGCGCCAACAACAATGAAATCCAGCATCTGGTTAAATTTTCGGCAAAAGTACGGCTAATTAAAGGTTTCTGAAAATGAGCACCTTCCTAGAAAATTATTTCTTTATAGTTGCAGAATTGATAAAGAAAGAGGATTAGAAAAGCGAAACAAACCACAAACTCCATAAAGCTCGATGCGAGCAAACCTACAAAAGAACCAAAAGCAGCCTTTAATGCAGTTTTAGAACTACTCCGGTTAATCAATTCTCCTAAAAATGCCCCAATAAACATACAGATTAGAATCGCAAACGGAAAAGGAGCAAAGATCCCGATCACTAATCCAATGGTCGCTCCTATCATTCCCTTTCGGCTACCACCAAATTTCTTTGTCCCCATCGCGGGAATTGTGAGGTTCAGAATATAAATTAGAATCGTAACCGCGAGTGTAATTCCAAGAAAAAGGTAATTTATCCCAACCCCCGGGATAAGGTAAAATATTAGTAACCCAATCCAGCTTAAGGGCACGCCGGGAAGCACCGGAAGAAAACTCCCCAAGACTCCAAGAATCATAAATAAACCTGCAATTATTAATAATATTATTTCCATTTTATTGAATGTACATATAACTCATAAACCTCAATGTCACCCTGAATTTATTTCAGGGTCTTCATATTTAAATAACCTTTAATATTTGAGAGATGATGAAACAAGTTCAGCATGACGATAATAAACAATATTAGAATTCAAATTAAATAAATATCTGAACGAATATAATCAACTTAAACTCAATTTTTAACTAAACTATTAGTTCAAACTAATTATTTAGTTTATATTAGCAGAAATAATTTTCCTGATATGAAACAATTGACAAAAGCTGAAGAAGAAATCATGCAAATTTTATGGCATCTCAAAGAAGGGAACGTTGCCACTATTATTGAAAAAATGCCGGAACCAAAACCTGCTTATAATACGGTATCCACTATCGTCAGGATCCTGGAAAACAAAGATTTTGTAGACCACCGTCAGAAAGGGAAAGGCTATATATATTTCCCAATTGTAGCAAAAGAAACCTACAGCAATCAAAGTATGACCCAGTTAATGAACAACTATTTTAATGGTTCATTTAAAAGTATGGTGTCTTTCTTCATGAAGAAAAATGACCTGGACTCCCAGGATCTGGAAAAGATATTAAAGGAAATAAACAAAGAAGAGGAGAAATGATTTTAGAATACGCGGTTCAGGTAATTTTATTTCAGCTGGCATTCCTGCTGGTATATGATCTTTTATTAAAGAAGGAAACCTGTTTTAGCTATAACCGGTGGTATCTAATAGCCACTCCTGCTCTGGCCCTGCTATTGCCTTTGCTAAAAATTAAATTCTTAACGCGGGCAGTTCCGCCTGCCACTTTTAAAAACTTCAATTGGATTTTGTTGCCGGAAGTCGTAATAGGTGGCAATCAAAATGAAGCTATCACAACAACTGTTGTTAACGATCCAAACTCCTTCAACTGGTGGCTTTTGACCTATCTGGCAGGAGTGATAATTAGTATGGTATTATTAATTCTCAAATTCAGAAAATTACAATCCTTAACAAAAGCCTCTGTTATTATAAAAGAATGGAACGTTCGTATCTATCAGGTAAAAAACTCCAATGTAGCCTGTACATTTTTCGACAGGTTGTTTATAGGAGACCGGATTTCTGAAGAGGAAAAGGTACAGATCATAGCTCATGAAATGGTTCATATCAAAGAAAAACATAGCCTTGATCTTATATTTTTTGAAATTCTCAAGGTCATTTTATGGTTTAATCCGCTTATCTATTTATTTCAAAACAGGCTGGCGACCGTTCATGAATTTATCGCCGATGAAACTGCGGTAAAAGTTTCAGGAAAAAGAACTTACTACGAACAGCTGCTAAACTCGGCTTTCGGCACTCAGAATATTTCGTTCATCAATCAATTTTTTAGTCATTCATTAATCAAAAAACGAATCATTATGTTACAGAAACACAAATCATCAACAATTTCAAAATTCAAATTTCTTCTAATTCTTCCGTTAATGCTTGCAATGCTAACTTATGTGGCATGTTCAAAAGAGGGCACAGCAACTATTGAAGAAAAACCTGTGACTCTGGAAGAAAAGCTTGCAGAATTAAAT
Source organism: Christiangramia sp. (assembly GCA_024635735.1). Taxonomy (GTDB): domain Bacteria; phylum Bacteroidota; class Bacteroidia; order Flavobacteriales; family Flavobacteriaceae; genus Christiangramia. The sequence continues at coordinate 5,779 of JAGXII010000096.1, forward strand.
GCTTATCTTGAAAACAAAGATAGTCTTACCGATAAAGAAAAAGCTCAATATTTAAAGCTTCTTAAAACCAGGGAAAAACTTTTATTAAATGGAAAAAATGGGGACAATATCAAAACCATTGAGGTAATAGAAGATTCTCCCAGAGCAGTAAACGAAAATGTGCCCTTTGCCGTTATCGACCAAGTACCTGTATTTTTGGGATGTAAAGATCTAACTTCCAATGAAGCTCAAAAAAAATGTATGAGTACGAAGATCGCTGAGTTCGTAAACGCGAATTTCGATACCTCTCTGGGTAAAAAGCTGGGATTAACAGGAATAAACAGGGTAATCGTACAATTTAGAATTGACAAAACCGGTAAGATCGTCGATATCAAATCCAGAGGTCCCAGACCTGAACTTGAAGAAGAAGCAAAAAGAGTCATTTCTAATTTACCTCAAATGGAACCGGGACAACAAAACGGGAAAAATGTGAGCGTTATGTACTCCCTGCCAATAGCATTTCAGGTTTCAGAATAATTTTAAAATATTAACTTGATTAAATTTTTAAAGCCGAAGCATGGAGTTTCGGCTTTTTACTCAATATTTTTTATGCGTTATTTTATGTTTTTCGCTCTTTTGGCGAGTTTGTGCTCTTGCGGCAATTCAGAAGTTGAAAAATCTGATGATATTATTTTATCGGCAAACTATGTCAACCCAGGCGACACCATACATCTGGTCACAGATTCCCGGTATAAATTATATCAACAACCAGATACGACTATAACTTTTATTCAAAAAAACGGAAAGTTTAATGACACTTTAGATATCCCTAAGGGTTATTATGAATTAAGCACACCGATTAAAAGCATTAAGTTATATCTGGAACCGGGTTATGATCTCCATATTGAACAAACCAAAGGAGAAATAGTCTTCGAGGGAAAAGGCTCAAATGAGAACAGGTTTATTCAGAAGAGATTGAAAATGATTGCAGATCTTGGAGGGAAGAATTATCCAAGATCTTATTATTTAAAAATAAAAGTAGATAGATTTTTGGAATTTGTCGATTCAATAGAGAAATCGAGATTGGCGCACATTGAATCATCTCATCTTGATCCAGAATTTAAATCACTTGAAACCAACAGAGAAAAAATAGAAAAAGCAAATAAGCTTTTAACTTATTCCTTCGGAAGAAAACATATGGATTCCACTTATAATAAATCTGAAGACTACCCGGATCCTATTGAGGGAATTGACCCTGATAATCCCGCACTACTGAATATTGATCTTTTCCGGATTTTTATGTTCGTGTATTCCGGGCCAAAATCTGAAGAATTAGACATGGAAAGATGGGAGTACATTCTTTCTGATAAATTTTTGTCTACCAATGAAGATATACGCCAGGAAGTTTTTTATACCAATGCGATATTTGATATGCCTTCCTTTAAGAAACTGGATGAATTCTATGTTGCGTCTCAAAAATTTATTAAATCACCTGAGAAAAAGAAGGAGATAACTCAAAAATTTATTAATGTAAAAGGACTCACCAGGGGCCAGGAAGCTCCACAATTCGAATTAAAAAATATACAGGGAAATTTGGTTTCATTGGATGAACTCAAAGGGAGTATTGTATATCTGGATATCTGGACTACCTCCTGTGGCCCGTGTTTACAAGCTATGCCCGACATGAAAAAGCTTCAGGAAGAATACAGCGACAGTAATATTAAATTTGTATCTCTAAACGTGGAGAGCAATAAGGAACGGGTAGTAGATATTCTGGAAAAGAATAAACTTGGAGGAATAAAATTATATGATCCTGAAAAAGATCAGGAAATTAAGCAGGAATACGCGGTTAACAGTTTCCCCCGATATGTGCTTATTGATAAGGAAGGGAAAATAATTGACCATATGGCAAAACGGCCCTCTGATCCCAAACTTAAGTCCCAATTAAAAAGTCTTTTAAATTAAAGAAATGAAATCTTATAGCGTTGTAATTCTACTTCTACTATTTCTATCGTATTCCCTTTCAGCACAAAATGACGAATTAAAAAATGCAGATAGTTTATATACCGTAGGGAAAAATAAAGAGGCAATTGATCTTCTTGAGAAATTAGACGAGAAATCTGAAAAGATCTATCTGAAACTTGCAAAACTTCAGCAGCAATCTGAACAAAATGAGGCTTCTTTGAAAAACTATCATAAGGTTCTAAAACTGAATCCCGATAGAATTTTAACAGCTCAGGATTATGGTGAATTACTTCTGGAAACAGACAAACTTGCAATAGCAGATAGCCTTTTCACCAGTCTGAGCGAAAAATATCCTGATAATGCCGGGTTTGTTTACAGGCTTGGCCTGGTAAAAGAGAAGAAAAAGGACAGTACGGCTATGAAATACTTTTTCAAAACCGTCAGTTTAGACTTTACCCATCAGGGAGCATTATATAAAACGGCGAGGTACCAGTTAAAAAATGGAAAATCCTACAATGCTATTAATTTATGTAATTCCGGATTAAAAGTACGCCCTAATAATGTCTCATTATTATCAATTCTCGGGCAGGCATACTCCGTTTCCTTGCAATTTGAAAAATCCATCCCTCCCTTTGAAAAATTGATTGAACTGGACCAGGGCTCGGAATTTATCCTGGAAAAGCTCGGCAAAGCTTACCGGGTTACCGATCAGCCGGAAAAAGCTATAGAAACCTATAAAATGATGCTGGACATCAATGATCGGAACAGCGCGGTTCATTCAAATCTTGGCGCACTTTACCTAAAAATCAACGAGCTTGAAAAAGCTCAGCAACATTTCACCATGGCTTTATTGATCAAGAAACAACCTGTAGACCGGGAATACCTGAATATTGGTTTAACTTTTAAAAGGCAGGAAGATTTCAAGAGCGCTTTTGAAAATTTTGAATTGGCCTTAGAGGAAAATCCTGATAATGAAAGAGCTTTATTGGAACGTGCAATAGCTGCAGATGCATATTTCGAAGACAAAGAAGCTGTTTTGAAGTTATACGAAGTGTATATAAGTCAATATGGTGAATCTGGAAGAAATGATATGATCTCTGTAGCAAAATATCGCATCAGCGAACTTAAAAGTGAGATACATCAATCTAAATAATTAAGGGAAAAGTCTCATTACGAAGCCCTGGATACTCAATTGAACATTTTAATTCCTTCAATTTTTCCTAACCTGCTATATTTCACTATTTTTGGAATCCGTAAGCGGACTTTCAATGAAAAAAACATTACTTCCTGTTTTATTTTTAATCATCATTTCCTGCAAATTTGAGACAAAAAAGATCTCTTCAGAAGAGGTTTTGGAGCAGGAAAGCCGGGCGCTTAACTGGAAAGAAGTGGATGAATATCCAGCTTTTGAAGAATGCCAGAACCTAACCGAACTTGCTGCCGCTAAAAATTGTTTTGAAAGTAAAATTTCCAGAACGATTTATTCCTTTCTCGCTAGTCAGCAACCGGTAGTAACCGAAAGTATTAATGATACCCTTTATATTTATCTGGAGATTACTAAAGAGGGAAAACCACAGATAGATTCCATAAAAGTCGACACTACCGTGACCAATCAATTGCCAGATATTGAACAATGGTTGCGGCAAAGCATCGATTCTTTACCAAAGATCTATCCGGCAAATAAACGCGGAATTCCGGTTTCTACTGTCTTTAAAATGCCCGTGGTGGTAAAAGCGGAATAAGCTGAAGGAAGATTTCAGAAGGACGAAGGGGGAATAATGATACTTCTTCACTTAACTTTTATTGACCTTCAATGTGCTCGTCAATCTCAATTTGAATCAGCTATTTTCAGTTCTCAAACTTACTTCCAACCACGGCGTTCCACTTTCTAACCTTCCAAGCTTTGATCAATCCGTTTTTTACATATGGATCATTTTCTGCAAATGAGCTGGCGATATTTTCATCTTCTCCACGAAAAATAAGGATCGCCTGATCTGCCGGCTTATCAAAAGCCCCGCCTAAAACAAGTTCCCCTTTTTCAGCCGCTTCTTTAGCCATACCAAGATGTTCAGCCCGGTACTTACCTCGTTCCTGAAGATAATTCTCGGTTAGCTGGTAATTGAGGATGTAATAATTCATTTCTTCTATTTTAATTTTTTCTGCTAGGTTTTAAATTTTCTGCCTTTCCATTCATATCCTGAAAAAAGTGAAAGCACTCCGATATATACTGAAAAAAAGGGATAAACGATACTACACCAAAAATAGTTTCGCATCAAAGCATCACGGCTTACAAATTTCGCAGCTTTATGAATAAGTATAAAATCCAGATTAAATTTCAACAAAAAAGCCAGCATAATATAATGATATGACACCAAATTAAAAAAGGTCAAAGCAGCATATACCACAAGCGCAAGGTTCATGAGAAATACCACAAGTCCGGTAAATCTGGCAAACCTACTTTTATATAAAGAGGCTTTTGCAGCCCAGCGAATCCTCTGATTTATCAGGGATTTTAGCGATTGCTGAAATTTTGTATAAACGACTAATTCATTTGATTTTAAAAAGGAGACTTTAAACCCGCGCTTATTAAACTTCTGAAGAAGAAAAACATCATCTCCACTGGCTATATTTTCATTGTCCAGAAAACCCGAATTGTCAAGAAATGCCTTCTTTTCATAACAAAGGTTGGCTGCATTACACATAAAAGGTTTCTCTATTCCAAAGCTGCCAATAGTAGTGGCCTGCAGACTCATAAAATCCATCTCCTCCAAGCTTTGAAAAAGAGCTTTCTTTTTTTGCGGTTCCCTGATAAATGCCACGGGCCCGGCAATCATTTTTGCAGCATTATTTTGAATTTCCTGATCAAAACCTTTAAGCCATTTTGGCGGCACTATGCAATCTGCATCTGTAGTTACAATAAAATCAAAGCCAGACTCACTTATAGCAGTCTTAATAGCATCCTTTTTTGGCGAGGCTGAGTTTCGAATATTCTCCAGAAGAATAATCGTCATTTCGGGGAAGCTCTTTTGAAAATCCTCACAAAGTGTTTTTGACAGATCCCGCGATTCGTCATTCACCAGGATAATTTCAAATTTATCCAGTGGGTAATTCAAGCCGGATAGTGATTTGAAAAGTTCCGGTAGGTTTTCAGCTTCATCCCTATACGGGATCACTATAGTGAAGCTCGTTAGAGGATCAATCTTCTTAAAACTGAAACCAGGCAGCTGTGTCCATCCATAGATCAGGGCTGCTACCAAACCCAGGTAGCAGGCTGTCACAAGAACGAGAAAAATAAGTAAAACCATGATCGGTTAGTTTGGTGCTGCCAAAGCAGAATTGTTTAGCTTTGTGAAAGTCCCAAATTAGTTAAATTTAGTGAGCAAATCTTCAGAAAAATCGAATTTGAAAAGTGAAAGGATCATTCTGGGCATTGATCCCGGAACCACTATTATGGGATTCGGACTCATTAAAGTGGAGAACAAAAAGATGAGTTTTATCCAGATGAACGAGCTTCAGCTAAAAAAATATGATGACCATTACGTCAAGCTAAAGCTTATTTTTGAAAGAACTATTGAACTAATCGACAACTATCATCCCGATGAGATTGCGATTGAGGCTCCCTTCTTTGGGAAAAATGTCCAGTCGATGCTAAAACTGGGGCGTGCACAGGGAGTGGCCATGGCTGCAGGGCTTTCGAGAGAAATTCCAATTACAGAATACCTTCCAAAAAAGATAAAAATGGCCATCACCGGTAACGGAAGCGCCAGTAAGGAACAGGTCGCAAAAATGCTGCAGAGTCAATTAAATATTGGTAAACTACCTAAAAACCTTGATGCCACCGATGGACTTGCCGCCGCGGTTTGCCATTTTTATAATTCAGGCCGCACAGAAGTTGGTAAAAGCTACACCGGTTGGGATGCATTTGTAAAGCAGAATCCTAATAAGGTCAAGTAACAATTAGCAATGTCTGAATTGGAAAAAAAGAATGTTCTGGCTGACAAATCTTATCAATTTGCATTGAAAATTGTCTTTTTATGCAAAAAATTAGATTCGAAAAAGGAGTATATATTATCCAGACAACTTTTAAAATGCGGCACTTCTATTGGTGCAAATGTTGTTGAGGCGAATGGGGCAATTTCAAATGCGGACTTTTCAGCCAAGATATCTATCGCCTATAAAGAAAGTCTGGAAACAAAATACTGGTTAAGATTGCTTAATGATTCTGACTCCATCGATGAAAATGAGTTTTCTAACTTATTTAAACTTTCTGATGAATTATCAAAAATCCTTTATTCTATCCTAAAGTCAACCAGATTAAAGAAACCTGATAATTGATAATTGTTAACTGATCATTGTTATGTCCGGAATATATATTCATATCCCCTTTTGCAAACAAGCCTGTCATTACTGTGATTTTCATTTTTCGACTTCGGTAAAGAAAAAATCACAGCTTGTGGATATGCTGTGCCGTGAACTGGAATTGCGAAAAAAGGAAATAGATTCCCAAATCATTGAAACCATTTATTTTGGAGGCGGCACTCCTTCCCTTTTAAATTCAGAAGAATTAGAGCTTATCTTCAAAACAATCTTTGAAAATTTTGAAGTTGCTGAAAACGCTGAAATAACTCTGGAAGCCAATCCTGATGATCTTTCAGAAGAAGTGATAAAGATGCTGGATGTTTCTCCCGTGAACAGGTTAAGTATCGGGGTTCAGTCCTTTTTTGAAAAAGATCTGAAATTGATGAACCGGGCACATAATGCTGAAGAAGCTTTAAATTCCTTAAAACTCGCGAAAAACTATTTCGATAATATTTCTATAGATCTTATTTACGGAATTCCAAGGCAGAGCAACGAACAGTGGAAAGAGAATCTAAGCATCGCTCTGGAATTAAAAATTCCTCATATATCAAGTTATGCCCTTACCATTGAACCGAAAACGGCTTTAGAAAAATTCATCCAAAAAGGCAAAGTAAAACCTGTGGAGGACCTGCAATACAGGGAGCAATTTGATATACTCGTTAAGACCCTTACTGGAAATGGCTTTGAACATTACGAGTTCTCAAATTTTGGAAAACCGGGATATCATTCTCAAAACAATATGGCTTACTGGATGGGCAGGAATTACCTGGGCATAGGACCTTCTGCCCACTCTTTTGACGGGAATTCGAGGAAGTGGAATATTAGCAACAATACGCTTTATATAAAGTCTATTGAAAAAGATCAGATTCCGCAGGAAAGTGAACAGCTTTCCATAACCGATAAATACAATGAATTTGTAATGACGCGGCTACGTACAAAATTCGGAGTTAAAACTTCAGATCTGAAAGAAAAATTCGGCGGGAAATATGCTGAATATTTTGAGAAAAACGCAGCTAAATTTATTGATGATGGACTTCTAAAAAACCACGATAAAACCTTTCATATTACCTCAAAAGGGAAATTCCTGAGTGACGGAATTGCTGCCGACTTATTTTTTATCGAATAATATCCTGGGGGTATTTTCTGCTTTTAAGAATTAATCAACCGCTCGGTTTTGATAATTACCGATTAATTTCCCACGAAAAGGCAGTTCTCTATTCAATAAATATTATTCTTATTTATTTCAATTCGGCTAACAATCATACATTTGTTATAACCAATCAATACACATGCTTGCGACTATAAGTCATAATAATCAATCGTATAAAATAGATTTTTCCCTACCGCTGGATATTTCCATTAGCCTTAGGGGAGATGACAAGAATCCCATGGCATGGTATTTAAAACATCCCGAGATAACTCCCGTTCATGATGCAAATTTTATAGGAAAAGTAAGCAAGGGTTCCTCGGTGAATTTTAATAATATCTGGTTTAATCCTCATGCTCATGCGACCCATACCGAATGTGTAGGTCATATTAGCAATGAATTCCACAGCATTCAGCAACATTTAAAAAGTTATTTCTTTAAGGCGAAACTCATTTCGGTAGAACCTGAAAAAAAGGGAGGTGACTATGTGATCACCAAAAGAATGATTGCCAAAAAGCTCGATAAATTGGATGCTGAAGCGGTGGTGATAAGATGCCTGCCGAATTATATTGGTAAAATTTCAAAGAATCACTCTCATTCTAACTGGCCCTATCTTGAAGAGGAGGTAGCTATTTATCTCCGGGAAAACGGAGTGAAACATTTGCTTATAGACCAGCCTTCCGTAGATAAGGAAAAAGATGAAGGGAAATTACTGGCACACCGGGCCTTCTGGAATTATCCAAAAAATACGAGATTTGACGCTACGATCACAGAACTGATTTATGTTCCTAATAAAATTGAGGATGGAGATTATTTTATAAATCTTCAGCCCGCCTCTTTCGAAAATGATGCGGCTCCCTGCAAGCCCGTACTTTATAAAATTTTAAATTGATGAGTAAGGTCCTTAAACTGGAAGAATTAGCGATGTTGCTACTGGGAATCTGGGCATTCAGCCTTCTGGATTATAGCTGGTGGTGGTTTGCCGCTCTGTTTTTTGCCCCTGATATTGGCATGCTGGGATATATAATAAGTAACCGCATTGGAGCACTTAGTTATAATATTTTTCATCATAAGGCTATTGCTATCGCAACAGGACTTTTAGGAGTTTTCCTAGCACAGGAAGAATTGCAGTTAGCAGGAATCATATTATTCGCTCATTCCAGTTTTGACAGAATGCTTGGTTACGGACTTAAATTCGAAAAAGGCTTTAAATTTACCCATCTGGGAGAAATAGGAAAATAACATGGAACAACTTTTTATAGGATTAGCCGTTGGCGCCGTTATAGCTTATTTCATTTTTGCCCGTTTTAATAAAGAACGCTCAAAATTGAAAACAAGTGAACAGTCGGTTATCCTGATGGATAAGATCAAAAGCGTTTGCAAATTTATTACTGTTGAAGGTGATTTTTCAGAGATCTATCACTATGAGAATATGAAGGAGAAATATCTCAGTTTAATTCTGGGAAAGAAAAAGGCTATCGTCCTGGTAAATGCAAAGGCACATGTTGGCTTTGACCTTAGCAAGATTGAAATGCAAAGCGACAACCAGCATAAAAGGATTATTCTTACCAATTTTCCGCAGCCTGAACTATTAACGGTAGAAACCGATTTTAAATACTACGACAAGCGTGAAGGCTGGGCCAACCCGTTCACCACTTCAGATCTTACAGATATTAACCGTGACGCGAAAAAACATATTGTAGATAAGATTCCTCAAAGCGGACTCATGGACCAGGCAAAGAAAGAAGCACTCGACACCATTGTGCTGATGGAAAAAATTGTGGAAACGATTGGATGGAAGCTGGATTACACGGCTCTGACTGTAGAGAATCAGGATAGCAAGAAGATTGAAAAATAGATGCTGAAACATCCCGATAGATTCTGTGTTAACTAACAAGAGGTTTTCTCTTTTATTTTATTATTTTTGTTATTCAAGACGGCTATAAGCTAGTCTGTAAAAGGATACTTTCTGCATTTGCATCTAGTGTCCTTTTTTGTTGGTGATCA
>JAGXII010000097.1 GCA_024635735.1 Christiangramia sp.
GGATACTCTTATAGCCTGCTTAAGCCTTGATGGTCATACCGGGTATGGGGAATCTACCGCTAATCCCTATTATAATAGCACTTTTGAAAGTATGAAAGCAGAAATTGAGAAGGTTCAGAACGAAATTGATTCTTTTAAATTCACTAATCCGGCTGCATTTCACGCTTTTTTAAAATCAAAAGGCCTTTCCAATTTTAGCATTTGTGCTTTAGATCTTGCAGCACATGATCTTTTCGGGAAATTACAGGGAAAACCTTTGTATAAGCTGTGGGGCACAGATATTTCTGAATACCCCATAACAAATTTTACCATTGGCCTGGATAATATAGAGAAAATGGTGGAAAAGATTAAGGAGCAACCATGGCCTCTATACAAAGTTAAATTAGGAACCGATAGGGATATTGAAATTGTAAAGGAACTTCGGAAAAATACAAATGCTAAATTCAGGGTGGATGCTAATTGTGCCTGGGATGTCGATAAGGCTATAAAATATACCAGCCAGTTAAAGCAACTTGGAGTAGAATTCATTGAGCAACCCTTAAAAGCTGATGACTGGCAGGGAATGAAGAAACTTAAAGAACAGGCAGTTTTGCCCCTTATTGCCGATGAAAGCTGCATAGTAGAGGAGGATGTGGAAAAATGTGCTGGATACTTTGACGGGATTAATATTAAACTTACTAAATGCGGCGGATTAACTCCTGCGCTACGAATGATAGAGAAGGCAAAACAACTGGGTTTAAAGGTCATGGTTGGTTGTATGACCGAAAGTACTGTTGGGATATCTGCAATTGCACAACTACTACCTCAACTCGACTATGTCGATATGGACGGAGCACTTTTATTAAAAAATGATATTGCCGAAGGAGTTAAAATATTAGAAAATGGAAATATTGTTTTTCCAGTGTTGAATGGAAGTGGAGTAAAACTTTCTGAATGATCTACTTTTTAAACGAGTCTCCAGGTTCGAGAATAAAAATAGATATGAAGGAGTTTCTTTATTTTGGAGGTACTTCCTATTTAGGCTTGCAGGCCAGTAAATCTTTTCAGGAAATACTGATTTCCAATATCGGGAATCTCGGAACAAATTGGGGAGCCTCCAGAAAATCAAATGTCAGACTATCAATTTTCGATGATTTTGAAGAATATCTCTCGCAACAGTCAGGTAGCGAAGATAGCCTGGGAGTTTCTTCAGGATATATGGCCGGACAATTGCTCGCCAGGTTCTTTAGTGAAAAGAATTATGAATTATTCTGCGCTCCTAATACACATCCCGCTCTAATTCATGAAAGAAGTCATTTATTTCCCGATTATTCTGCTTTGGGTAAGGCTATAAATACTCATCTGGAATCTAATAATCCCCGGCAAATCATTTTATTTATTGATACTATAGATTTTTCCGGGCTTAATTATCCTGAATTTCAGGAACTTCAACAACTTCCTTTAGAAGAAATTATTCTGGTAGCCGATGATTCACATGGTTTCGGTTTAATAGGTGATAATGGTTTTGGAATGTATTCTATTCTAAAAGACTTTCCTGTAAAGGAATTAATCCTTTGTGGATCTCTTGGAAAGGCACTGGCGACACCTTGCGGAGTTATTTTGGGTGAAAAGAAAAGAGTGAACGAACTTAGAACCATGGATATATTTGCGGGGGCGAGTCCGCCATCACCGGCTGCGCTAAAAACTCTTATGGATGCTGAAGATATTTGTAATGAAAAACGCGGGGCATTGCGATCGAATATCAAATTATTCGTTGAATCGGTAACTCCTGAACTGGAAAAAAATTCAATGATTAACCACCCTGTCTTTGGTTATAATAATGAACAATTGACGGAGTATTTATACAGGCACTGGATTATAACCACTAATTTTCCTTACCCTACAAAAACATCTCCTTTGGTTAGTAAAATTGTTCTGAGCGCCCATCAAAGCCAGGAAGATATACTGAAATTGACCAGAGAGATCAATGCATTCTTTCGCAAGGAAATTTAATTATACTTCTTAAAATAAATTTTCGCAGCTTTCATTACTCTTGGGGCAAGAATAAGAGTAGAGATCATTGTGGGAATTGCCATAAGCGCGAAAAATCCATCAATCAGGTTTAGTATAAAACTTAATGAGGTTGTTGCTCCAACGAGAATGCTGAGAATATAGATATAATTGTAATATTTCTTGTTATGTGCTCCAAATAGAAATGAAAGGCATTTTGTTCCATAATAGGAATAAGAGAAAAGAGAGGAAACACTAAATGCCAGGATACACAATAACAGCAAATAATGTCCATATACAGGAATTGCCTGGTCAAAAGCGGCTGCTGTTAAACTAACTCCGTTTACATCTGTAGATTGCCAAACGCCGGTAACTAAGATAGCCATTGCTGTGAGCGTACAAACCACTAATGTATCTATAGCCGGACCGAGCATGGCGATCAAGCCCTCCCGGATTGGCTCTGAGGTTTTACTTGCACCATGAGCCATCGTAGCCGTTCCTATCCCGGCTTCGTTAGAAAATGCTCCTCTACGAATTCCTAATAGAATAAGTCCGCCAAGAAAACCTCCTAAAAGTGGATCACCTTTATAATTATTTGCAGCAAAAGCATCTGTAAAGATTAGCGTGAAATACTTTATAACTTCCGTATAGTTTACAAACAGAATGATCAAAACCGAAAAGAAATATAATCCAACCATTGCAGGTACCAGTTTGGATACTGTCTTACTTATCCGCTCGAGTCCGCCAATGATTACTATGGTGGTGATAATGGTAAGAACGATTCCAATAATCAGGCTTGAAGTGAAGCCTGTTTCAATATTATTAGGTTCAAGAAGTATATAATTTATTGCCTGTGTTAGTTGGTTCACATTAAAAACTGGCAACGCGCCTACTAATCCGGCAACTGCAAAAAATGCAGCCAGCGGTTTCCATTTTTTACCAAGACCCTCTACTATAAAATACATCACACCTCCCTGGATCTTTCCTTCGGTATCTTTCCCCCGGTACATCACCGCAAGTGTATTGGTAAAGAATTTTGTAGCCATCCCCACAATGGCACTTATCCATAACCAGAAAATAGCTCCGGGGCCACCTACGGCTATTGCTACTGCCACACCGGCTATATTACCCATTCCTACAGTAGAGGAGAGTGCGGTAGATAATGCCTGGAAATGGTTAATATCACCCGGATCGTTCGGATTATTATATTTTCCCCTTAAAACTTCAACAGAGTGACCAAGATATCTGAAGGGTAGGAACCTTGAATAAATTAGCAGAAAAAGTCCGCCGCCAATCAATAAAATAACTAAAGGAATTCCCCATACTGCTGAGGCAAATTCAGCGATAAACTGGTCTATTTGGGACATAAATTTTGTTTGTACCGAAAATAGTAAAATTATTAAAGAGGGCTTTGGGATGATCGGTGAAATTGTGAAATAATATATTCTGCTTAAATAATTCTTATCAAGTTTCCGTTTAGGCTATTTTTAATTATTTGAATGATACTCTAATTGAAGGTAAATCCGGTCTTTTTCCTAATATGGGTGAACTCAGGTTTTTGATTATTCTGGTTTAATATTCTGATTGACCCTGAATAAATTATTTGGATCCACTTGTTTTTTTATGTGGGCCAAACGCTTATAATTATGTTTAAAACTGGCCTGTACACGCTCCTGTCCTTCATCCATCATAAAATTCGAATAGGCACCACCCGATGAATGCGGGTGTAAAGCTTCCCAATAATCTTTACACCATTGGGTGATTTTACCTGCATTTGCGGGATCGGGATCTACGCCTACAATTACCCCTGCGTATTTGGCGTCACGATAAGCCCAGGGCGTTTCAGTTTTACCAACTCTTCCGGCTGCGCCACTTATTGGGTATAAATGCATTTGGGAAAGAGGAGAGGGTATATTAGAACCAAAATTTAAATGTTGTTTTCTTATTTCGGGACCCAGTTCATTAAAAAAGTCGGCGCGCCAGTACCATTGCAAACCTGGAGGAAGTAATCCGTCAAATAAGCTTTGCAGAGTAGGATAGGGCATTTCGCCTAAATGTTCAAATATGGGTTCCATTGCTAAAACGGGCTTGAAAAATTCTTTAGCCTTCTCCATGTCTCCTGTATAGGACCAAACTATTCCGCAGAAGTGTTTGTTATGCAGATGTTCAGGAAACGGAGGGCCGGGAATAACCATAGTTGCGATAAAGCCATTCAGATCATCTGGTACATTATTGATGAAATCATGGTACCATTCCATAATTTCGTCAGTTTTTTCAATAGGCCATAACGTAGGGCCTGCAAAAACATTTTTTACGGGGTGTGCCTGAAATTTAAAGGAAGTAACCACACCAAAATTTCCGCCTCCACCGCGTATAGCCCAAAACAGATCTTTATTCTGCCTTTCATTTACCGTTACAAAAGATCCATCTGCAAGTACCATATCGGCTTCCAGGAGGTTATCGATGGTGAGGCCATACTTACGGGATAAATAACCTACACCGCCACCAAGAGTTAATCCGCCAACTCCGGTAGAAGAAATTATTCCTGCCGGAACAGCAAGGCCAAAAGCATGGGTGGCATGGTCTACTTCTCTCCAGAGATTTCCGCCTCCAACTCTTACGGTGTTATCAGCTGTATTTACGCGAACGAATTTAATCCCCGACAAATCGATCACCATTCCGTCATCACACAAACCCAGGCCGCCACCATTATGCCCGCCACCTCTTACAGCTACAAGCAAATTATTTTCCCTGGCAAAATTTACAGATGCGATTACGTCTGCAACATCGAAACACATCACAAACATAGCCGGATGCTTGTCGATCATTGCATTGTATATTTTCCGGGTTTCTCCATAGGTAGAATCCGTCGGTAAAATTACTTTTCCTCTTAATTGTGCGGTGAGACTTTCAATTTTGGGCGAGATGAAATCCTGTACTGTAGAAGCCATAATATTAATTTTAGAAATTGATTATTTAGAAATGATCATGCCTTTCAGGGACCAGAGAATGGCAAGCACATCTTTTTTAGTATCCTCATTGAGAGACTGTTTATCCAAGGCAATAAAAATATCATCAATAACATGCATATATTCTGCAGGGCTAATATTCATTCCGGTATGGGTGGTTACCATATCCCGGCCAGAGTATGTTGCGGGGCCGCCACTGCCGGCACTAAAAAATTCAACCGTATGTTGCTTAATTTTAGCCAGACGTTTGGGATCTTTTAAATAAGGAAGAAACCTGGCGTTTATGGCGGGATTTTTCATGTGGGCCTCCACGGTATCTTCTACAAGTCTGGAAATGCCCTCTTTTCCACCCAATCTTTCATAAAGAGTAGTTTCCACAAGTGTTGTTGCCATGACATCAGTTTTTTAGTTATCTACCAAAAATAAGCTGACATATTAACACCGAATTCAACATTTAGTTCAAAAAATATGATTTTTAGCTCATTACGATGATTTTAAAAAAGCAACCCAGGATTCACAATTACATTTTCGCCGCTAATCCTTTATGAGCATGGTCCTTAAAAGCAGATCAGGATTGATAGGACTTCAGGTAACTGGAGGGAAGGATACCGAATGTACTTTTAAAACATTTTGAAAAATATGCCGGGCTATTAAATCCGGTTTCAAATGCGATTTCCGAAATATTTTCTATCCTTTTATTTAAAAGTTTAAGCGCATTGTTCAGTCTGTATTCCTTAATAAAAGTATGGGGTGATTTCCCGGTTATAGCAATCATCTTTCTGTATAACTGTGATTTACTGTAACCCAAACACCTGCCAAAATCAGAAGTATTTAAAGAGGAATTTTGCCATTCCCGCTCGGTATGATCCATTAACAGGTTCAGAAAATTTTCATCATTCGAGTTGAGCACATTTACATATTTCTTATCGATAGAAATATTCAAATTTTCGCTTTCATACAACTCCTTGACCTCAGATGACA